>NZ_JBEXZD010000012.1:0-111361 GCF_040628575.1 Streptomyces sp. NPDC006393 | reverse complement strand
CCGCCTTGATGCCGCCGAGGTAGGTGTAGACGACGGTGATCAGGGTGAGCACGAACATGCCGGATCAGGGAGCGGTGGCTGGCACCGCGAGCCCGGCATGATCGGCGAGACACCCCCTAGGGCCCGCTTGATTCCCGGCGGGAATTGTCGGACGGGCCGTGGGTGCGGACGCGGCGGCAGTGGGGGCGGTCAGTGACGGACGGATTCGATTTCAGTCCCGGGGCACAGGTGCCCCTGTCGGGCACGGCGGGGCAGACGGCGGCGACCTACGCGCTGGCCGCGGCCGCGTACCGGGACGACGAGGTGGCCCGGATCAAGGAAGCCGACAACGAATGGCACCAGTCCGAGGTCAAGCCCCCGCGCCCGTGGGCGAAGATCTTCCGCCCGCTGCTCGGAGAGGCCTACTCCCGCGCGGTGATCGACCGCATGCTGGGTGCTGGGCGCAAGCCGCTCATCCAGTCCTTCGGCCTGGAGCCCCAGGTCGTCGTCGAGCACTGCCTGGCGGCCCACCGCATCCGCCGTGAGCGCGACAACTGGCTCACCGCGGTGACCGTGCTGTGCGGGGTGCTGTTCCTGCCCGGATTCCTGGTGTGGTTGCTGGTGTTCACGCTGCGCACCACCATGAGCAGGCGGGAGGACAAGCGCGCCGGCCTGCTCGCCACGCTCGTGCTGGTCGCCGTGGGCGCGCTCGCCGTGCTGTTCCTGATCAGGCTGCCGTTCCACGGCTTCTGGGGGTGGTACGCGCGCGCGGCGGTCGTCATGCCGGTCGTCGGCTGGTTCTGGGCCCGGCAGATCTGCGAGCGCACCGCGCGGGACCTGCGGGGGCGCTGGGAGAGCCTGCTGTCGGGCGGCGGCGTGGGCGCCAAGATCCCCGAGGCGGTGCCCGGGAACCCCGGCGACGCGGCCGAGCAGGTCCGCAAGGAGCTGGCCCGGCTCAGCGCCGAGCAGCGGTCCAACTCGGTCTTCTACGCCGGTCCCAAGGGCATACTCGGCATGGGCACCCGGTGGGGCAGCTGGCAGCTGGCCGAGGACCTGGTCTCGGCGGAGCCGGGCAAGGACTTCCACCCCTTCCGCAGCTGGGACGTGATCACCGCGATCCAGGGCGGGCTGGCCATGCTGGAGCGCACCCCGATCAACACCGGCGGCTTCCCCAAGCCGTCCATCACGCACTGGATCGTCACACCCGTCGGGGAGAAGGCCAAGGAGGTCTCCCGGCCCAGCGGCACGGACGTGGAGGCGTACACGATCCGGACCCACGCCATACAGGACATCTGCAACAAGCAGCAGTTCGGCAGCGGCGACCGGCACTACCTCGGCGTGCAGTGGACCCTGTGGGACGGCCACCTGGTGATCACCATGCTGATCACCGTGACGGTGCTGCACGACACCCTGCGCATCGAGGTCACCGGGCACGCCCTGGGTCCGCTCAACCCCTTGTTCAACGAGAAGCCCGCGGCCAAGGAGAAGGAGGTGCCCAAGCCGTTCCGCTTCTGGGAGACCCGCAAGGTGAAGCTGCCCCTGGTCGACACCGACGAGGTGGTACGCCTCGCCGCCCGCGCGCCCCTGACCTGGTACCCGCCGCTGCTCAACTGGCTCGGCGGCAGTCTGACCCTGCCCGAGCCGTTCGGCCTGCGGCACGCCTGGGCGGACCAGCCCTGGCGCCACCGGTTCATGGCCGACGACGCGCTGCGCGCCGCCACTCCCGTGCTGCGGGTGGTGCACGCGGCGGCGCTCAGGACCCTCAGGGAGAACGGCGTGGACGTGGAGAAGTTCGGCACCCGATCGTCCGTCCTCAGCGGGAATGTGCAGGACGTGATCCCGAAGAAGGCGGACGTGTACGACGCGTGATGCCTCCGGCGGTCAGGGCGACGCGACGGAAGCAGGCGTCGCCCCGGCTCACGCCGTCGGCCAGGCCTCCGCCAGCATCTTCCTGGTGTCGGCCAGCAGCTGCGGCAGCACCTTGGTGTGACCGACGACCGGCATGAAGTTCGTGTCGCCGCCCCAGCGGGGCACGATGTGCTGGTGCAGATGGGCCGCGATGCCGGCACCGGCGACCGTGCCCTGGTTCATGCCGATGTTGAAGCCGTGCGCGCCCGAGGCGGTGCGCAGGGCCCGCATGGCCTGCTTGGTCAGCTCCGCCAGCTCGGCGGTCTCCGCCTCGGTCAGGTCGGTGTAGTCGGCGACGTGCCGGTACGGCACGGTCATCAGGTGGCCGCCGTTGTACGGGTACAGGTTGAGCACCGCGTACACCTGCTCGCCGCGCCTGACGATCAGACCGTCCTCGTCGGACTTGGCCGGTATGGCGCAGAAGGGGCAGCCGTCTCCGGCCCCGGGGCCGCTCGGCTTGTTCTCGCCCTGGATGTAGGCCATCCGGTGGGGCGTCCACAGGCGCTGGAACGCGTCCTGCGTACCCACTCCGATCTGCTGCTCCGGCTCACGCGTCATGCGTGCAGCATATGGCGTCGGGCCCGGGCCCAGGGCAAGGCCCCCGGTGAGGCAGATCACCGGGGGCCGGGCCGTACGGCCGCCGTGGCCGCCGCCGTCGCCGATCAGACCTGAACGCGGTCCTCGACGACCTTCACGATCTTCGCGATGGCCTCGTCGATCGGGATGCCGTTCTCCTGGGAGCCGTCGCGGTAGCGGAAGGAGACGGCGTTGTTCGCCATGTCCTCGTCGCCCGCGATGACCATGAAGGGGACCTTCTGCTTCTGGGCGTTGCGGATCTTCTTCTGCATCCGGTCCGAGGAGGAGTCCACCTCGACGCGCAGGCCCTTCTTCTTCGCCTCCGCGGCGAACTTCTCCAGGTACTCCACGTGCGCGTCACCGATCGGGATGCCGATCGCCTGCACCGGGGCCAGCCACGCCGGGAACGCGCCGGCGTAGTGCTCGAGCAGTACGGCGAAGAACCGCTCGATGGACCCGAACAGCGCGCGGTGGATCATGACCGGACGCTGCTTGGAGCCGTCGGCGGCCGTGTACTCCAGGTCGAAGCGCTCCGGCAGGTTGAAGTCGAGCTGGATCGTCGACATCTGCCAGGTGCGGCCGATGGCGTCCTTGGCCTGGACGGAGATCTTCGGGCCGTAGAAGGCGGCGCCGCCCGGGTCCGGGACCAGCGGCAGGCCCTGCTTCTCGGCGACCTGACGGAGGGTCTCGGTGGCCTCCTCCCAGGCCTCGTCGGAACCGACGAACTTCTCCGGGTCCTTGGTGGACAGCTCCAGGTAGAAGTCGGTCAGACCGTAGTCACGCAGCAGGTTCAGCACGAAGGTGAGCGTCTTGTCGAGCTCGTCGGCCATCTGCTCACGGGTGCAGTAGATGTGCGCGTCGTCCTGGGTGAAGCCGCGGGCACGGGTCAGGCCGTGCACGACGCCCGACTTCTCGTACCGGTACACGGTCCCGAACTCGAACAGGCGCAGCGGCAGTTCGCGGTAGGAGCGGCCGCGCGCGTCGAAGATCAGGTTGTGCATCGGGCAGTTCATGGGCTTGAGGTAGTAGTCCACGCCCTCGTCGAGCTGCATGGGCGGGTACATGCCGTCGGCGTACCAGTCCAGGTGGCCCGAGGTCTCGAAGAGCTTCCCCTTCGTCGCGTGCGGGGTGTAGACGAACTCGTAGCCCTCCTCCTCGTGGCGGCGCCGCGAGTAGTCCTCCATGACCCGGCGGACGATGCCGCCCTTGGGGTGGAAGACGGCGAGGCCGGAGCCGATCTGCTCGGGGATGGAGAACAGGTCGAGGTCGTGGCCCAGCTTGCGGTGGTCGCGCTTCTCGGCTTCGACGAGGAAGTCCAGGTACTGCTTCAGCTCGTCCTTGGACGGCCAGGCGGTGCCGTAGATGCGCTGGAGCATCGGGTTCTTCTCGCTGCCGCGCCAGTAGGCGCCCGCGTTGCGCATCAGCTTGAACGCCGGGATCAGGCGGGTGGAGGGCAGGTGGGGACCGCGGCAGAGGTCCTTCCAGCACAGCTCGCCGGTCTTGGCGTCCAGGTTGTCGTAGATCGTCAGCTCGCCGGCGCCGACCTCGACGTCCGCGCCGTCCTCGGCGGAGGCCGAGCCCTTGAGGCCGATCAGCTCCAGCTTGTACGGCTCGTTCGCCAGCTCCTCGCGGGCCTGCTCGTCGGTGACCACGCGGCGGGAGAACCTCTGCCCCCGCTTCTGGATCTCCTGCATCTTCTTCTCGATGGCCTTGAGGTCATCGGGGTGGAAGGGCTTGTCGACGTCGAAGTCGTAGTAGAAGCCGTCCTTGACGGGCGGGCCGATGCCCAGCTTGGCCTCGGGGAAGAGCTCCTGCACGGCCTGCGCCATGACGTGCGCGGTGGAGTGGCGCAGGATGTTCAGGCCGTCCTCGGAGGAGATCTCGACGCCCTCGACGGTCTCGCCGTCCTTGACCTCGTGGGCGAGGTCCTTCAGCTCGCCCCCGACACGGGCGGCGATGATCGAGCGCTCGCCGGCGAAGAGGTCGGCGGCCGTAGTGCCCGTCGTCACCGTGCGCTCTTCCCGCTCGGAATCGCGTTGGATGATCACACGGACGTCTGACACCGGTCTCTCCTGACTGCAGGCGGGGTGCGGCGCCATACCGGGAGCGCGCGCAATAAGCGATCGTACCGACCCCACCCCGCCAACCGCGAAACGGTCTCCCCGCCCCGTCGCTCAGTCGCGGTCTCCGCCGCGCGCCCGGTGCCACCCGGCCGCTGCCCGGTCCCCCGGGCCCTCGGCCCTCGCCCGCACGTGCTCCACCGGCCCGCGCTCGGCTCTTCCCGGTCTCAGCCGGGAGCCGCCCGGCCGGCGCGCACACCACTCCCAGGGCCTTTCGTTTGGATCAGGCCGGATCAGGGAGCGGGGTCTGGTGCCGTGGCTCGCAAGGCGGAGGAGGACGTCATGCCGGAGCCATGGCAACCGACGACAGCGAGGCGAGGCGCGGTGACAGGGCCCGCGAGCCCGGCGTGATCCGAACGGAAGGCCCTGGCCCCGCCCCGATGCCACCCCGGCCGCCGCCCGGCCCTCCCAACCGCGACTCAGCCGCAGCCCGTGCCCGATCCACCGGCCCACGCCCTGCCCTCCCCGCCTGCGCCCGGAGCCGCCCGGCCCTCCCCCGCCTGCGCCCGGAGCCGCCCGGCCGGCGCGCCCGGCACCGCACGCTCCCGCCCTGTCCTCCGCCGGCCCGCGCCCCGTCTCCCCGCCCCGCCGCTCAGTCGCGGTCCTCCGGGTCTCCCGGCTCGCCGAAGAAGTCGGTGTCGTCCGTGGCCTCCTGGAGGGACTTCATCAGGCGGTCGCGTTCCTCGTCGTCCACCTGGACCGGGGCGACCTCGCAGGCACCGGTGAGGCGGCGGAAGCCGCCTCGGCTCTCGAGCCGGCCGAGCACGCGGACCGGCAGGCCGACCAGGTGGGCGTGGCCGGCGATGCGGTAGTCCTCCTCCTCCAGGGCCACGCGGACGTAGGGCACCTCGGCGCCGGAGATCACCCGGAGTCGTACGGTGCCCTCGCCGTGCGGCTGCGACCGGCGCAGGCGGACCACGGTGCCGGTGATCCGGACGGGCACGGACGGCTCCGCGCGCAGATAGCGGGCGCCGGCCTCGCGCAGCACGGGCAGGTCCCCGGGCGAGAACTCGACGCTCCCGGCGGCGCAGTCCGCGGGAACGCCGGCGGCGAGCGCCCAGTCGACCGTGATCCTGGCTCCCTCGGTGCCGCGCACCAACGCGACCAGGGCCTCGGTGAGCTCGCGGCTGGCACCGGCCCGTACGGCGCCGTCGAAGGCGTCCAGGGCGCCGGTGGCGCGCCGGTAGTCGACGGCCTCGCGCACGGCGTACAGGGCCTGGTGGAGCCGTACGGCGAGCGGCCTGGCCGGGGCGACCGGGACGAAGGCGGTCAGGCTGTGGCCGCCGGCCGCGGAACCGACGAGGACGTGGTCCAGGGAGGCGGCGGCGGAGCGCCGGTGCCGGGCGCCGTGGTAGCCGGCCCGGGCCCGTGTGGCGAGCGCCGCGGCCAGCAGCATCTGCCGGGCGGCGCCGCGCAGCCGCTCCTCGACGGTCCAGGGCGCGGTCCCCGCCGGGCCGCCCGGGACGTCCCGCCACCAGTGGATCTCGTCGCTCGGCACGGCGAGCGCGACCAGCACCGCGTGGGCGGACGGCGTGCCGCTGCGGGCCAGGGCGTCGAGTGCCTCGCCGAGCAGGTCGTCGCTGTCGGGGAAGGCGCGGCTGACGGGCACCAGCAGGCTCGTACCGGCGCCGCCCGGTCCCGGCGGGGTCCAGCGGCCGTAGCGTCCGGCGGCTCCGCCGCGCCGCTGCCAGCCGTGCCGCAGCAGCAGGGCGGCGAGCACGGCGGGGTCGACGTCGGCGGGCCGGGGAGGGCGGTCCCAGGGGGCGTCGACGGGGTGCGGGCGCACCGGGCGCAGCGGCTCGTCGAGGGGGCGGTGCGTCATGGTCTGCCTCCGGTCCCGACCCGCGTCATGATCTCGCACAGGGCCCGGTCGTCGAAGATCCGCGAGGTCGGTATGCGCACGGTGGTGCGGTGCCGTCCGGTGATGGGATGGCCGGCCAGGTTGACCCAGTAGCAGCAGTGCCTGAGGTCGAGCCGGTCGTGTCCGGCCCGCAGCCACTGGTCCTGGGAACGCGGCACGATCATCACGACCAGGATCTTGTGCACGGACACCGGGGTGCGGGCGAGCTTGGCGAGGTGGTCGTTGTCGAGGGTGAAGGAGAAGAAACGTCCCGGCGGCTGGGGTGGCACCTGGTACGTGCACTTCAGCTGCACCTTGATGGTCACCTCGTCGTCGACGGTGTGACCGGGGGCGCTGTGGCTGATGTGCCAGTCGATGCCGTTGTCCGGGAAGGGCTGCGACAGCGAGCACCCGGCGGCCGCGGCGACCGCGTGCAGATACCCCACCTGCAGTGTCTCCATGCAGGCGGTGGTGGCGAGTGCGCCGCGCAGGGTGCCCGCACGCTCGGGCAGCAGCCCGCCCCGCTCGGGCTGCGCAACCGTCATGACCAAACAGCCTTCCGCGCCAAGTGAATTGCCGGGTGATTCCTGGTTCCCCGCATCCCCGCTGCGGGTCCGTGAACTGCAAAGACCCGTACTCCTGTTGTCTCCTTCCGGCGTACGGCGCAAACGGCCCGGGTATCACCAAACGGGCAGAAGACGGGACGTCAGCTGCCGCGGGTGAGCGAGGAGTTGTGGTCGACATGACGTGCTGCTGGTACGAGGGGCCGCTGGCCGCCTTCGACACCGAGACCACGGGCGTCGACGTCGAGACCGACCGGATCGTGTCGGCCGCCGTCGTCGTCCAGGACGCCCCGGGCGCCCGGCCGCGGAAGGCCCGCTGGCTGGTGAACCCGGGGGTGCCGGTGCCCGAGGCGGCGACGGCGGTGCACGGGCTGACGGAGGACCATCTGCACCGCAACGGGCGCTGGCCGGCCCCGGTGATGTACGAGATAGCCGAGGAGCTGGCGGAGCAGGCCGCGCTGGGCCGCCCGCTGGTGGTGATGAACGCGCCGTTCGATCTGACGCTGCTGGACCGGGAGTTGCGCCGCCACCGGGCCTCCTCGCTGGACCGCTGGTTCGAGGCGTCACCGCTGTGCGTGCTGGATCCGCGGGTGCTGGACAAGCATCTGGACCGCTATCGCAAGGGCCGGCGCACCCTCACCGATCTGTGCGCGCACTACGAGGTCGAGCTGGCCGACGCGCACGACGCGGCGGCGGACGCGCTGGCCGCCCTCGAGGTCGTCCGCGCCCTCGGCCGCCGCTTCGCGGCCCGCCTGGACCGCCTGACCCCCGCCGAACTGCACACCCTACAGACCGGTTGGCACGCGGCACAGGCCCGCGGCCTCCAGGCCTGGTTCGCGCGCAGCGGCACGGAGGAGACGGTGGACCCGTCGTGGCCCCTGCGCCCGGAGTTTCCCGCCGCGGCCTGACACGGCCGCCCGCCCGTGCGCCCGACGGTCTCCGGTGGGCGCACCGGCGCGAGTCCCGTGGAACACCAGTGCCGCCTGTTGCCACGGTTGTGCTCCCGCACGCTTATTGACAGCCGACAGTACCGGCTCGTAACAATATGGGAGCGCTCCCACGATCGGTCGGGCCTCCCTCACCTCCTCCCACCGTGGATCACGGCGCCCGCACGCATCACGTCCCGCCTCGACCCACCGCGACGAAGGTGAGAACCGCCGTGCACGTTGCCGAACCGCACCTCCCCCCACCGCCCGGCCGATGGGCCCTGACACCGCCGCGCGGACCGAGATCCGCGCGCCGGGCCCTCGCGGCAGCGGCGGCGACCGCCGCGCTGCTCGCGGGCACCGGCCTCGTCCCGGCCGCCGCGGCCGACACGTCCGCCGCCGCCGGCACGTCCACCGCGACCGGCACGTCCGACGCGGTCGACGTCACCGTCAACGCCGGGCAGGGGCTCGGCACCATCCCGGACACCGCCTACGGGCTCAACAGCGCGATCTGGGACGCGCACATGAACACCGCCGACACCCAGGACCTGGTCAGGGCCGCCGGCATCGGCATGCTCCGCTATCCGGGCGGAAGCTACGGCGACATCTACCACTGGAAGACACACACCGCGCCCGGCGGCTACGTCGCACCGGGCACCGACTTCGACTCCTTCATGGGCACCGTCCGTACGGTGGGCGCCCAGCCGATCCTCATCGCCAACTACGGCTCGGGCACACCCGAGGAGGCGGCCGACTGGGTGCGGTACGCCAACGTCACCAAGGACTACGGCGCCAAGTACTGGGAGGTCGGCAACGAGCTGTACGGCAACGGCCATTACGGCGCCGACTGGGAGACCGACGAGCACGCCGACTCCTCCCCCGCCGCCTACGCCCACGGGGTCGTCGACTACGTCTCCGCCATGAAGGCGGTGGACCCCACCATCAAGGTCGGCGCGGTGCTCACCACCCCCGGCAACTGGCCGGACGGTGTGATGGCGAACGGCGAGAGCGCCGACTGGAACCACACCGTCATCCCGATCGTGGCCGGCAAGGCCGACTTCGTCATCGTGCACTGGTACCCGGGCGGCTCGGACGCGGCAGGGATGCTCGGCACACCGTCCCAGCTCGCGGGCGAGTTGCAGCAACTGAGGGCGGAACTGGACGCGGCGGGCGCGGGCGACACCCCGATCGCACTGACCGAGACCAACTCCAACGTTCTGATGGACACCCAGCCCACCGCGCTGTTCGCCGCCGACACGTACTTCACGGCGCTGACCAACGGGGTGTTCACGGTGGACTGGTGGAACACCCACAACGGCCCCGGCGCCGTCTCCACCGCCCCCGACGGGGCCACCGACTACGGCGACATGGGGCTGCTGTCCAGCGGGGGCTGCACCGGCGACGTCTGCGAGCCGCCGGTCAACACCCCGTTCCCGCCGTACTACGCCCTGCAGATGCTGAGCCGGACCGGCCGGCCCGGTGACCAGCTGGTCAACGCGGGGTCCACGAGCGAACTGGTGTCCGCGCACGCGGTACGGCAGGCCGACGGCGACCTGAGCGTGCTGCTGATCAACAAGGACCCGTCGGCGGCGCACACCGTGGACCTGCACCTGAGCGGCTACACGGCGGACGGCTCCCCCGCCGACGTGGCGGTCTTCCGTGACCGGGCCTCGTCCATCGACACCGCCACCGGCGACGGCAGGGCCCAGACACTGCCGCCGTACTCGATCACCACCGTCACCCTGCACCCGAAGAGCGGCACCGCCTCCGCGCTGAGCGCGCCGGGCGCCCCGAAGGTCACCTCGGTCACGGACACCACGGCGACCCTGTCGTGGTCCCCGTCCACCGGCGGCACCCCCGTCCGGTACGAGGTCTACCGCCAGCAGGGCACCACCAGCGAACTGCTCACCGACACGACCTCCACCACGGCGACCGTGCGCAACCTGTCCCCGGGCGCCACGTACACGCTCGACGTGCTGGCCAGGGACGCCGACGGACGGCTGTCCCGGTCCTCGGCCCCGGTCACCGTGCGCACCACGTCACCCGCCGAGTCCACCTGCGCGGTGTCCTACCGGTTCATCGGGGGCTGGGGCAGCGGCTTCAACGCGGAGGTCACCGTCACCGACACCGGGCCGAACCCGATCGACGGCTGGACGCTGGCCTTCTCCTTCCCGGACAGCGGGGTCTCGGTGACGGGGTACTGGAACGCGAAGGTCACCCAGTCGGGCCGGAACGTGATCGCCACCCCCGAGTCGTACAACAGCGAGCTGGCCGCCGACGGCGGGAACTCGGTGTCGTTCGGCATCACCGGCGCCAACTCCGGCGCCTACTCGCCGCCGACGGTGTTCACGCTCAACGGCACGGTGTGCACCACGACCTGACCGGGCCGGCCGGGATCCGGGGCGGCCCGGATCCCGGCACCGGACGACAAAAGAGCCGGTCCGCATGGTGCGGACCGGCTCTTCCCGGTGGGCGATACTGGGTTCGAACCAGTGACCTCTTCGGTGTGAACGAAGCGCTCTCCCACTGAGCTAATCGCCCGGGAACGCACTGAACCATACAGGTCCCGGCGGCCTTCGTTCAAACCGCTTCGAGGTACGCCGCCAGCCCGCGCCGCCCGGCGCGCATCATCAGCCGGTGGTTGAGCCGGAAGATCGGGCGCCCCGGCACCGCGAACCGCCTGAGCAGGGGTTTGCGCACGTCGACCTCCTGGTCGTAGCGGGCGAGGGTGCCCGCGCCCCGCGCGGTGAGCGTCCAGCGGGCCCAGCCGTCGAGGTCCCCGCTCATCGTGGCCTCCAGCACTCCGGCGGCGGGGTCCCGGCGCGCCTGGTGTGCGGTGAAGGTCAGGTCGTACGGCAGGAGCGAGCGGATCCGGATCACACCGGTGGTGCCGTCGCTGCGACGCACCTCGCGCACCTGCCGCCACCAGCTCGGATAGTCCTCGACCCGCTCCAGCGCGCCGAACACGGCGGCAGGGGGTGCGGGCAGGGTCCACAGGCTGCGGAAGCGGTAGCGGGTCCGGTCCATGGCCGTCAGTCTGCCCGTCCCGGCCTTTCGCCTCCGCGTGATCTGAGTACGCGTACTCATGCCGTACGACGTGACGTGGGCCACACTGAGCGCGCGAGCGCCGCCGCCCGTGCGGCGGCGCTCCCCCGACACCGGCCAGGGCACCCCGCCGCCGACCAGGGCAACCTGTCGTCGGTCTAGGGCATCCTGTCGCCGAGCAGCGCCAGGTTCTCGATGGCCGCGAGGCCGTAGAGCGCGGTGTCGTTGCTGGACACCCAGGCGGCCTCGCTGCCTTCGACCAGGGTGGCCGGCCCCGTCAGCTTCTCGGTCCTCCACGGCGAGGACTCGGTGTAGCCGTCGGAGCCGTAGAACTTGGTCCAGGCGCGCTGGGCGAGCGCGGCGTCACCGGTCTGTACGGCGGCGTAGGCGTCGAGGCGCGAGTGGCCCTGGAAGAGCAGCAGGCTGCCGAAGTCCGAGCCGTAGCGGGCCTTCTGCTCGGCCTTGGTGGCGTTGAAGTAGCGGCAGTAGTCCAGGTAGGCCTCCTTGAACTCCGGCATGTCGACCAGGTGGATCAGTTCGGCGCACAGCTCGTTCAGGCCGAAGACCGCCGAGAGGTGGGACACGGAGACCACCGGCTGGTCGTCGACGGCGAACTCGCCGGTGTCGAGGTCGTACAGCCCGCTGCCCTGGACGAAGCCGTTGGGCTGGGCGGCGATGCCCTTCATGGTCGACAGCACGCGTGCCTTGGCCTTCTGCCATGCGGGCCCCTTGCGTTCCCACTCCGTGAGCCAGGCCGAGACCAGGCCGCTCCAGTCGGTGCCGAAGCCGATCGACAGGGCGTGCCGGTCGGGGGTGTAGGGGTCGGTGCGGACCTTGCGCTGGGGGTCGAGGACGAGGAAGGTCTCGTCGGAGTCGACGTTGGCGTGCATGAGGTCGCCGACGCGTTCGTCGGCGGTGAGGAAGTAGTAGAAGCGCCGGTAGGTGGTGTTGGCGATGCGCTGCTGTTTGGCGCTGTCGGCGTAGTGCTGGACGCCGTGCCGGGTGCCGAGGCCGGCCCACTTGCCGAGGTGGTAGACGTCGACCTCGCCGGTGTGCCGGGTGAGCGCCTCGGCGAAGCGGAAGAGGTCGGACCGGCCGCTTCTGAGGTACGCGTACCAGAGCCACAGGTCCGGCGAGAGCTCGGAGTTGTCCCAGGCGTAGCCGCCGACGTCGTAGCGCCACTGGTGGCGCACCGTGTCGTAGGTGTGCATGAAGTCGCCGTAGTCCCAGAAGCCGTACCAGCGGCGCATCTCCACCTGGTCCTTGTAGTAGGTGAAGAGGAAGTCGAGGTGGTCCTCGATCTTCGCCTTGGCCGGGGTGGAGCGGTCCGGTTCGGAGAACAGGCCCGGGCCGAAGACCTGGGCCTTGATCAGCTGCCTGGGCGGGGCGGCGAGCTGGGGCAGCACCCGTACCGCCTGGACCTGCCGGGCGAGGCTGTCGGCGTCGGGTGTGGAGTCGTCGGCCCAGAAGAGGAGTTCCGAGGTGCGGGCGATGCCGTAGGGGGTGCCGAACTCCGGTTCGTAGTCCTCGTAGGTGATGTTGAGGCCTTCGAGCTGCTCGGCGTAGGTGTCCTGGCCCATGCCGTCGTGGTAGAAGCGCAGGTCCATGGGCTGCGCCTCGGGCGACCAGAGCCAGAGGGTGACGGTGGCCTCGTCGGTGTGCGCGTCGCGGATGTCGAGCTGGGCGGGGAACTTCTCCCAGAAGTCGCGCAGCCCGAAGGAGAGGCCGCCGCTCGCCCCGCCGACGTACCCGAATCCGGAGGCCCGCCTGCCGCCGCCGGCCGCGATCCAGCCGTGGCCCTTCTTGGTGCGCTTGCGGACGGTGAAGCCGTCGGCGGAGAGCTGGGAGAGGGTGTAGTCGCCCCAGTGCGGGATGTACTGGAGGCGGGTGGTGACCCGCTGGTCCCAGGTGGACGGGTCGGGCAGCTTCCTGCCCTCGTACTGGGCCGACTGGACGGCCGCTCCCGGGTCGCGGCGCAGGCCGGTGATGCCCTGGACGGCCTCGCGGAGCAGACCGGTGCCCTCGCCGCCGATGCGGATGTGCCGGTCGTACGCCGCGTCGCGCATCGGCACGGTGAAGCGGACGCCGAGCCCGCGGACGAAGTCACCGCTCGCCCTGCCGGGTTCCTGGGTGCCGTCGTACGTGATGGTGTGCACCATGCGGAAGGAGTCGGCGCCGGCGTAGAAGTAGAGGCGGACGGAGAACGGCAGCAGGCCGCGGTCACCCCTGCGGTGCCTGCCGTCGATGCGGACGACGGCGCGGACCGGGCCGTCCTGTTCGACGGTGACCTGGTCGATCGCGCCGTCGAAGCGCTCGGTCTTCACCGTGCCCTGGTCCTCGTCCTCGATCTCGGGCTGGCGGACGAGGACGAGGCGCCCGTTCCTCGCGATCTCGGTGGAGCCGCGGGTGACGGACTTGATCAGCGTGGAACCGTTCTTGCCGATCCTCGCGGTGATGACGCCGGTGGAGACGTCGACGGTGCCGCCGCCGCTGTCGACGGTGACCTTCTTGTCGGGGACCGTGGGCGTGCCTGCGGCCAGGGTGAGCCTGCCGGTTCCCGAAGCGACCGCGTGGGCAGTCCACTTGAGGGAGCCGTCGGGCCAGTAGGCGAGCGGCCAGGTCTGTACGGGGACGTCCTTGCCGTCGGCGTCCGTGAGCGCGAAGGTCTGGTCCTCCTGGTGGACGCCCATCGGCCAGGGCACGCCGACCGTGGAGCCGGGCGCGGCGCCGAGGCCGCCGTCCTCCAGCCAGTCCAGGGTCACCGGGTCGGCGCCGCCGCCGGAGTCCGCGGGCGCGGCCTGCGCGTTCCGGGCGCCCAGCGCCCAGCTGAACTGAGCGGCGGCGCCGGCTGCGGCGGCCGCCTTGAGGAGAGACCTGCGGGGGATGGGAGACATGGCCTTCCTTCCGATGCATGGGTAGGCATGAGTAGTCAGGGGCATGACAATGAGGGGTGCGGCGCCCCGAGCGCCGACCCTGAACGCGGGCACCGCCGGCTCAGCGGCGCCGGTACCGCTCCTCCACGGCGACGGCCGCCGCCGCGACGGCTCCGAGCACGGGGACCGCCAGCGGGGCGATGAACAGGGCGGAACACACGGTGAGGACCGCTCCGCCGACCAGCAGGAAGGATCCGGCGGGGTCGCGCACGGTACGGCGCCCGGCCGCGCCGACCAGATCCCGCCAGCGCTCCCCCGGGGTCCAGACGGCCGCCGCGCGCAGTCCGGCCACGGCGAGCCCGATCAGCGCGAAGAGCCCGGCGGCCCCCATCAGCGGCCCGCCGGGCAGCCCGGCCCGTACGGCCTGGACGTCCACCCAGGCCAGCACCGCGACGACCCAGCCGGCCAGCCCGACCACCCAGCCTCCGCGCAGGGCGGCTCGGACGTCGCAGGCGAACTCCCGCAGGCCGCCGCCCTGATGCGCGGTGCGGCGGCGCAGATGCCGCGCGCCGGCGGCGAAGGCGGCCGGGTAGGTGATGACACCGAGAGAGGCCACCGCGATCCAGACACCGGTCAGCAGACACTCGGCGAAGACCCCGAAACGCTCGGCGAGCACGGATTCCCTGTGTGCCTTCACACGTGCTTCGGCCATGACCGGTCACCTCAGCCCTTCAGTCCGGAGGTCGCCATTCCGTCGATCAGGTAGCGCTGGAAGGCGAGGAAGAACAGCAGCACGGGCAGCAGCGCGACCAGGGACATGGCGATCATGCCGCCGTAGTTGGCGGCGACGCCGTCGGAGTCGCGGAACATCATCAGGCCGAGGGAGACGGTGTACTTGCCGGGCTCGTTGAGGTAGATCAGCGGGCCCATGAAGTCGTTCCAGGCGTTGATGAAGGTGAAGATCGCGCTGGTGATGAGCGCGGGCCGGCACAGGGGCAGCACGATCGACCAGTAGATCCTGAGGTGCCCGCAGCCGTCGATGCGGGCGGCCTCGTCCAGTTCGCGGGGCAGATTGCGCATGAACTGCACCATGAGGAAGACGAAGAAGGCCTCCGTGGCGAGGTACTTGCCGAGCAGCAGCGGCACATAGGTGTTGGTCAGCTCCAGCTTCTGGAACATCACGTACTGCGGGATCAGCAGCACGTGGTACGGCAGCAGGAGCGTGCCGATCATGAGCGAGAACAGCAGGTTGCGCCCGGCGAACCTGATGCGGGCGAAGGCGTACGCCGTCACCGAGGAGGAGATCAGGACGCCGACGACGGCACCGAGCGCGTAGAAGAGGGAGTTCTGGAAGAACGTCCAGATCGTGATGTCCGCTATGCCGTCGGCGAGGCCCTTGAAGTTGGACAGGATCGGGTGGGACGGGATCAGCGTGAGGCTGTTGATGATGTCCTTGCTCGGCTTGAACGAGGCGCCGATGACCCAGACGACCGGATAGAGGATGACGGCGAGGATCAGCAGGGCGCCGAGGTGCCAGGCGAGCGAGCCGGTCCGCTTGCGTCCCAGGCCGCCGCCGAGGGTCCTGGTGGGGGTGGTCGCGCTCATCGGGCGTCCTCCTCGTAGTGCACCCACTTCTTCTGGGACCAGAAGAGGACGGCCGTCACCAGGGCCACGGCGAGCAGCAGCATCCAGGCCATGGCGGCGGCGAAGCCCATCTGGGCGTTCCTGAAGCCCTGCTGGTACAGGTAGCAGGTGTAGACGAGAGTGGCGTCGGCCGGTCCGCAGTAGGTGTTGGAGACGACGTAGGCCGAGCCGAAGATCTGGAACGAGTGGATGGTCTCCAGCAGGACGTTGAAGAACAGCACCGGGGAGATCATCGGCAGGGTGATGTTCCAGAACTTCCGCAGCGGCCCGGCGCCGTCCATCTCGGCGGCCTCGTACAGCTCCCTGGGCACCTGCTTGAGGCCGGCCAGGAAGATGACCATGGGGGCGCCGAACTGCCAGACGGTCAGCGCGACCAGGCAGTACAGGATCCAGTCGGCGTTGCCGACCCAGCCGCCGACGTGCCAGCCGAGGAAGGTCTGGGTGCGGTCGACGATCGCGCCGTCGGAGAAGATCGAGCGCCAGACGAAGCCGACCGAGACGCTCGCGCCGATCAGCGAGGGGGCGTAGAAGGCGGCCCGGTAGAACGCCTGGCCGCGGCGGCTCTGGGCGAGCAGCAGGGCGACGCCGAGGGCGAGCAGCAGCTTCAGCGGGGTCCCGATGACGACGTACTTGGCCGTCACCTCCACCGACTTCTGCCAGCGCGGGTCGTCGAACATCCTGGTGAAGTTGTCGAGCCCGACCCACTTGGGCGTGTTGAACAGGTTGTAGTCGGTGAACGCGAAGTACAGCGAGGCCACCATCGGGCCCGCCGTCAGCAGCAGGAAGCCCGCGATCCACGGGGACATGAAGAGATAGCCGGCCAGGTTCTCGCGCCGGCGGCCCGGCCGCCCCGCGGTGGCGGTGGCGGCCGGGCGTGCCCCGCGCGAGGCGGGCACGGAGTCCTTGACGAGCGTCACGGCGCCTCCCGTCAGGCCTGGAAGGCGGCCTCGGACTCGGTGAAGAACTGCTTCACCGCGTCCGCGACCTTGGTCTTGCCCTGACCGAGGTCGCCTCCAATGCGCAGGAAGGCGGCCTCGACGGTGTCGGCACCGGAGGGGTGCGGGGTGATGGTGCCGAGCACGCTGGCCTTGGCGGTGTCGGCCTCGTACTGGGCTATCTCCTTGTTGACCTCGTCGGTGGGCTTGAAGGCGTCGTACTGGCCGGTGGTGGTGAGGATGCCCCGGTCGTAGCCCATGATCCTGCCGGCCTCGGGGTCGTGGACCATGAAGTCGATGAACTGGGCGACCTCCTTCGGGTGTGGGGTACGGGAGGAGGCACTGAGCATCAGGGAGGCGAGGTACTGGCCGGTGTGCTTGCCATCCGTGGTCGGGATGGGGGCGAGGCCGTAGGTGCTGTCGCCCTCCGCCTGGTAGCGGACGGTGAAGTTGTCCCAGGTGAACTCCGAGGCGCCGTGACCGGCGGAGAGCGAGGACTTGGGGTAGTCCTGGGCGACGACCTTCGGGTCGGTGACGAGGCCGGCCTTCACACGGTTGTAGCCGTCCTGCCACCACTCCGTCAGGTCGGCCTTGTCGAAGCCGAGTCCGTCCTTGGTGAAGAACGCCTTGCCGTTCTGGCGAAGGTAGAGGTCGTACAGGTACATGATGCTGAAGTAGCCGGTGTCCCCGGGGACCTTGGTCTTGTCGTGGATCGTCTTCAGAGCCTTGAAGAAGTCGTCCCAGGTCCAGCCGGAGTGCGGCTCCACGCCCGCCTTCTGCCAGACCTTCTTGTCGATCACCAGCGCCATGGTGTTGGAGCCGACCGGAACGCCCAGCTGCTTGCCGTCGACCTCGCCCACCTCGGTGACACCGGCACGGAAGTCGTCCAGCCTGAGATTGCCCGCCTGGATCTGCGGCTTCAGATCGAGCAGGACGCCCCTCTTGTCGTACTTCCGAAGAAAAGTGACGGCGTTTTGGAAAACGTCCGGGGGATTTCCGCCGGACGCCTGCGTCTGGAACTTCTCCCAGAAAGACTGGTAGGTCTGAAAGTCCGTCTTGACCTTGATCTTCGGGTACTTCTTCTCGAAGAGGGCGATGGTCCGGTTGATCCTCTTGGCGCGTTCCTCGGCGCCCCACCACGAGTAACGGATCGTCACCGTCCCGTTCCCGGAACCGCTTTCCCCGCCGCAACCGGTCGTGGCCCCGACCCCGAGCGCGGCCACCGAGGCCCCGGCCGCCTTCAGGATCGTTCGCCTCTCGAGATTCCTGCTGGTTCCCACAGTCGGGTCCTCCCGCAGCGTCGCCCATGTCGTGAATCGTTTCAAGTAAGCGCTTGCTGGCACAAGGTACGGAGGGGGCAGGGGTGCGTCAATGATTCCGGCAAGAATTTCTCGGGCGGGTGCCTCCGGGCGGCGGGGCGCGGTGGGGGCGGCGGGGCGCTGTGGGGGCGGTGCCGGCTCTGGGGCGGGAGGGGGCGGTGCGGCGGTCGCGATGGTTGCCCGGGTGTCTCGGTCGGGGGACCGGATGCCTCGGTCGGGAGCCCGGATGTCTCGGTCGGGAGCCGGCTGGCCGGCGACTCCCCGGCGGCTGGCCGGCGACTCGCCGGTGGCTCCGGGCGGATCCGCGGGTCCCGTGCGCGTCGGCTGCGAAACAGCCGGTCGGGGGGCGGTGACCTCGCATGTCGTGACCGGCGCGGAAGGGGCCCATGGCCCCCGCCTCCGGAGCCGGGCTGGGAGCGCGCTGTGGGCCCGCGTACGGCGACGGCCCGTCCGCTGGTCGCAGACGGGCCGTCGTGTCCGGGTGGGCGATACTGGGTTCGAACCAGTGACCTCTTCGGTGTGAACGAAGCGCTCTCCCACTGAGCTAATCGCCCGGGCGCAGGAAGAACATTACCGCAAGTCAGGGTATGCCCGGGACCAGAGGCCGCCCCGTGGGCCGGTCACTGGTCCCTGATGCTCCAGGGCATGACGAGGCCGAACTTCCAGATGTACACACCCAGCAGCGCGGCGATGATCACGAGGCCGAGCACCGTCAGGATGATGTTGCGGCGGCGCACCTTGGGATCGAGGGCCCGCTGGGCCGCCTCGGTGACCTTGCGCTTGGTCCAGCGGAGCACGAGTTGGGCCCACACGAACTCGGTCGCCCAGATCGCCATGCCACCGAAGATCACCACCCAGCCCGGACCGGGCAGCGGGAGCATCACGATGCCCGCGGCGACGACCGCGAGCCCGACGACGAAGACGCCGACCTGCCAGCTCACGTGCAGCACTCGCCGTGACCGGATGAACTCGGGCGCCCGCGAACCGAGCCCGCGCCGGTCCTCCCCCTCGCCCGCCTTCGGCTCCATCATCGCTCCGTCCGACGCCGCGGCAACTTCGTCCCGCCCGTCACTCCCCGTATTCATGTGTCTGAACCCTACCGGAGAGAAACCACAAATCGCGTCACCGGAATGGCCCCACCTGCCGCACGGGTTCTCGGCCGGAAGAGTTACGTAAAGCCAGGCAAAACACTCAGAGGGGTTTACAACGGCACCGTAGGTGGCATGTCGATTTCGCCGACGTGCGAATCCCCGAGCGCACACTGAGCGAAAGGCCCTGGCGCTTATGAACACCACGGTCAGCTGCGAGCTGCACCTGCGCCTCGTTGTGTCGAGCGAGTCCTCCCTGCCTGTCCCCGCAGGCCTGCGGTACGACACGGCCGACCCCTACGCCGTGCACGCCACCTTCCACACCGGAGCCGAGGAGACCGTCGAGTGGGTGTTCGCCCGCGACCTCCTCGCCGAGGGGCTTCACCGTCCCACTGGTACCGGCGACGTCCGTGTCTGGCCGTCGCGCAGTCATGGCCAGGGCGTCGTCTGCATCGCCCTGAGCTCCCCTGAGGGCGAGGCCCTGCTCGAGGCCCCTGCGCGGGCCCTGGAGTCCTTCCTGAAGCGAACGGACGCGGCCGTGCCCCCCGGCACGGAGCACCGGCACTTCGATCTGGATCAGGAGCTCTCGCACATCCTCGCGGAAAGTTAACCGGTAGGCCCTTCGGGGCCCCTTCGACTGCCCGTTGCCGTCCACTCGGGGAGACGGCTCGGGCCAGGACAACCGCATATGGGATGCACCGGCACCGGTTCCCCGCGGGGGCCGGTGCCGGTGTGCGCGTGTACGGGTCACCGGGCGCTGCTCGGGTGAGGGTGAAGCCACTACCATCGGCCTGCATCGGCGGGCATGCGCCCGATCCCCAGGCCTTGGGAGCGAAACGTGCTGATCACCCACGACACCCGGTGCGCGCTCGACACCGTGGTGGATCTGGTGAACACCGCACCGGAGGACGAGTCGGCGGCGGACGGGCTGGCGGACGTCGCGGCGCTCGGGGACTTCGTACGAAGCCACAAAATGAGCGATGTCGGGGTGCTGTCGGAGTTCGACCTGTCGGCGGTGCGCAGGATCCGCGGCCGGTTCGCGGGGATCTTCGCGGCGCCGGACTCCCGTACCGCGGCGGGGATGATCAACGAGCTGGTCGCCGCCGCGGGCACCACGCCCCGGCTGACGGACCACGACGGCTACGACTGGCACGTGCACTACTTCGCGCCCGGTGCCTCCGTCGCCGACCATCTGGCGGCGGACTGCGGCATGGCGCTCGCTTTCTTCGTGGTGGCCGGGGAGCAGGAGCGGCTGCGGCGCTGCGAGGCCCCCGACTGCCGTCGTGCCTTCGTCGACCTCTCCCGCAACCGCTCACGGCGGTACTGCGACAGCCGTACGTGCGGCAACAGGCTGCACGTGGCCGCGTACCGGGCGCGACGCAAGGAGTCGGCGGGCTGAGGCCGCCCCGGTCGTCGCGGTGGTGTCGTGGTCCCCGGCGGGTGGCGCCGAGGACCCACGGTACGGCTCACAGCAACAGCAGGTCGTGCAACGCAGCCATGAGCAGCAGACACCCGATCACCGCAAGGAAGATCATCAGCGGCGGCTGGGAAAGGGCGAAGAGGCACCCGCGCGGCTCGTCCTTCGGCGGCGCGGCCTCGCTCTGTGTCGTGTCCACCATCTCGCGGCGATGATGACGCAGCCGACGCCCGCAGCGCGATCAACACGCCTGGAATGTACGGGAGTTCGTCGGATTTCTCGATCTTCGCTTCGGATCGGCCCGGGTCCTGATCGTTTCCTGGGAGAAGCATGATCAGTAGGCCCGCGGGTGCCGGCTGCCGGGTGCCGGAGGCGCGGGTCAGCGCAGCCGGACTGCTGTCATATGCCGTGCTTCTTCAGGATGGCCTCGATGTCGCTGAAGTCGTCCTCGCCGCGGGAGGCGCCCTTCGCCGGGCGGGCGGCGGGACGGTCGGCCGGGCGGGTGGCGGGGCCCAGGGACGGTGCGGATGCCGCCGGGGCCACCGCGTCCCCCTGGGCGGCGCGGGCGGCCGCCCTGCGCTCCTTGCGGGTGCCGCCGCGTCGGCGCTCCACCCCGCGGGTCGTCGCGAAGAGCACCCAGGCGCAGCCGAGCAGGCCGAAGCCCGCCCACGCGGTGGGGCTGAAGGCGGTGTCGGCCAGCCAGCCGACGACGCCGGTCATCACCAGGCCGATCGGGACGAGGGAGTAGGCGGCGATACGGGTCGCCGCGAGGAAACGCTTGCGGTACGCCGTGACCGCGGCAATGCCCAGGCCGGCCGCGGAGACGGCGGAACAGACGGTCTCGGCAATCATCCGGTCCTCCAGGGCAGCGCTCACCGGTCGGGCAGTTCGTCCCTTCCATCCTGCACCGCCCACACCCCGCGAGGCCACGCTCCGGGCGGACATCAGGGACATCTCCGGGTCCCCTCCTCCCCAGGTACCCCCGGCAACCCGGCGAACAGGTCCCGCCCGGTGGCCAGGGGCCGCCGGTGGCCGGGGGGCCGCCGGTGGCCGGGGGCCGCGGGGGCCGGTGGCCGGTGGCCGGTGGCCGGATGAAAACCGGTGGCCGGGTGGCTGCCGGGGCACGGGTGGATTGGGTGCTGGGGTGGGGGGCTGGGAGACTGGGGGACATGAGCGACTCCTCCTCCGTGCCCGCCGTTCCCGTTCTCGACGTCTGGTGCGAGCTGCAGTGTCCGGACTGCCGCACCGCGCTGGACGATCTGCGCGCCCTGCGTTCCCGCTACGGCGACCGGCTGGAGCTGCGGCTGCGGCACTTCCCGCTGGAGAAGCACAAGCACGCCTTCGCGGCCGCGCAGGCCGCCGAGGAGGCCGCCGAGCAGGGGCGGCTGTGGCCGTACGTGGAGGCGGTGCTCGGCCGCGTCGAGGAGCTGGACCGCAAGGGCGAGCCGTTGCTCGTCGAGGTGGCCCGGGAACTGGGTCTCGACGCGGAGGAGTTCGACACCGCGCTCGTCGACGGACGGCACATCCTGATCGTCGACGCCGACCAGGCCGAGGGCAAGGCGATCGGCGTCACGGGCACGCCGACCTACGTCGTCGGCGGCGAGCGTCTGGACGGCGGCAAGAGCCAGGACGGCCTGCGCGCACGCATCGAGGAGATCGTGGACCGCCTGCTGGCCGAGGCCGAACGGCCGCACTGACCGACCGGGCCCGGCCCGGCGGGTCGGCGGGGACGAGCAGCCGAGCCGGTCCGGCCGAGGCGGGCCGGCCGAGGCGGGCCGGCCGGGGCGAGCAGCCGAGGCAGGCCGGCCTGAGCGAGCAGCCGAGGCAGGCCGGCCTGAGCGAGCAGCCGAGGCAGGCGGCCGGGGCGGACCTCCCCCTGTCGCGGGAGCTACAGGAGTTCCTTGTAGAGGCTGTAGAGCACCGGGCGGTAGCCGAGGGAGTCGTACAGGCGCTCCGCGGGGGTGTTGCCCGCGAAGACGTTGAGGCCCAGGACGCGCTTGCCCGCGGCCACCGCCTGCGCCTCGGCCAGGAGCATCAGGGAGCGGCCGTGCCCCCGCCCGCGGAAGCGTTCGTCGGCCTCCACGTCGTAGACGAAGGCCTTGTCGTCGCCGACGGCCAGCCACAGGGTGCCGACCGGGGTGCCCTCGTGCTCCAGGACGCTCAGCAGCATGCCGGGGGTCGCCGGCCCCTGGGGCAGCAGCCGGGCGTGGTCGGACTCCGACTTGGCCCATGCCTCGTCGGCGGGTACGCCGCGGTCGATCCAGCTCTGGGCGTACCCGGCCTTGCCGTGTTCCAGCCACGACCCGTACTCGGCCTCCGTCAGCGGCCTGCCGCGGCTGCCGGCCGGCAGCTCGGGCGCGGTGGTGCCGAGCTCCTTCTCCATGCCGCGGTTGCGCTGGACGTAGCCCAGGGACGTGACGAGCCGGACCGCGGCCTCCTCGGTCGCGGGCACGGCCGTCTCGATCCGCTTGCAGCCCCAGCCGCGCGCCACCTCCTCGGCGGCGAGCGCGGCCACCGTGCCCCGGCCCCGGCCCCGGTCGGGTTCGTCGATGCGCAGCTCCAGGATGCGGGCCACGGCCGGTCCGAAGACCGGGTGCGTCGAGAGATGGGTCACGCCGACGGGACGGCTGTTCACGCACACCTGGTAGCGGCGTGAACGTGTCCCGTCGGTGTGGTGCTGAAGCGGCTCGGTGGGCCGCAGGGTCGTGGTCATCAGGGTTGTTCTACCCGCGACCGGTCCCCGTGTCAGCCGCATTTCCGCGGCTTCGGCGGATCCCGGGGAGGGTCTACGGGTCCAGGTCGTGCCCCGAGCGTTCGTCGAAGACGCGCATGGCCTTGGCGGTCACCGGGCCCGCCGTGCCCGGCAGTTCGCGGTCGTCCACGCGGTGGACGGCCTGGACGTCGCGCAGCGTGGAGGTGAGGAAGACCTCCTCGGCCCGCTGAAGGACGTCCAGCGGCAGGTCGGTCTCCCTGGCGCCGGTCCACTCGATCGCGAGCTCGCGCGTGATGCCGGCGAGGCAGCCGGAGGCGAGCGGCGGGGTGTGGATCTCGCCGTCGAGGACGACGAAGACGTTGGAGCCGGTGCCCTCGCAGAGCTGCCCGACGGTGTTGCCGAAGAGGGCCTCCGAGGCGCCGTGTTGGTGGGCACGGGCGAGGGCGACGACGTTCTCGGCGTACGAGGTGGTCTTCAGGCCGGTGAGCGCGCCGCGCTCGTTGCGGGTCCACGGCACCGTGACGACCGCGGTGGAGTCGGGGCGGCGGGTGGTCTCGCCGAGGGCGACCACGAGGGTCGGGCCCTGGTCGCCGCGGTCGGAGCCGAGGGGGCCGTGGCCGCCGGTGTAGGTGATGCGCAGCCGGCCCAGCGGCATCGGGTTGGCCTCCAGGACGGCGGCGCAGGCGCGGCGCACCTCGTCGTGGTCGGGGTCGGGCAGCCCCAGGCCGCGCGCCGAGCGGCTCAGCCGGTTCAGGTGACGGGTGAGCGCGAACGGCTCTCCGTCGGCGGCCTTCACCGTCTCGAAAATCCCGTCGCCCACGGTCAGCCCGTGGTCGAGGACGGAGACGCGGGCGGACTCGATGTCCCGCAGCCCGCCGTCGAGCCAGATCTTCACTGGTCCCTACCTCACAAATCCGTATACGACCGCTCGTCACGGCGTCTCGTACGCACCCTCGTACGTTCCCGACGCTACCGCGAGCAGCCGGGCCGCCTTCAGTTCGGTCTCCCGCCACTCTCCCTCGGGGTCGGAGTCCCAGGTGATGCCGGCGCCGGCGCCGAAGCGCAGGACGGCCGTGCCGCCCGGGGCGCGGTCGATCCAGAAGGTGCGGATGCCGACGGCCAGCTCCCCCACGCCCCGGTCGGCGTCGACCCAGCCGATGCCGCCGCAGTAGGGGCCGCGGGGTGCCGTCTCCAGGGCGTCGATGATCCGCAGGGAGCTCGATTTGGGGGCGCCGGTGATCGAGCCGGCCGGGAAGGCGGCGTCGAGCAGTTCCGGCCAGCCGGCGCCGGCGCGCAGCTCGCCGCGGACCGTGGAGACCAGGTGCACCAGTCCGGGGTGCTTCTCGACGGCGCACAGGTCGGGGACGGTGACGCTGCCGCTGGTGCAGACGCGCCCGATGTCGTTGCGCACCAGGTCCACGATCATCACGTTCTCGGCGTAGTCCTTCTCCAGGAGTTCCGCCTCGGTGCGGGCCGTGCCCTTGATCGGACCCGACTCCACGGTCCGGCCGTCGCGGCGCAGGAACAGCTCGGGGGACGCGGTGGCGATCTCCACGCCGTGCGCGGGCAGCCGAATCGTTCCGGCGTACGGCGCGGGGTTGCCGCGGGCCAGTACGGCGGTCAGCGCGTCCACGTCGGCGCCGGGCGCGATCGGCGCGGAGAGCACCCGGCAGAGGTTCACCTGGTAGACCTCGCCGGCCGCGATGTGCTCCCGGATGCGGCGCACGCCCGCGGTGTAGGCGGCGCGGTCCAGTGACGACGTCCAGTCGCCGGCCGCCGGGCCCCGCCACGCGCCGGGCGCCGGGGCGGGCACGGCCTGCTGCCGCACGTCGCGGAAGCGGGCGCAGGTCAGCCGGCCCTCGTAGTCGGCGGCGACGGCCCAGAAGCCGGTGGAGTCCAGGGCCGCCGGGTCGCTGGTGACGTCGGTCAGGCCGGTGGCGACGCGGTCACCGAAGCGGGCGAGAGGAGCGAGGTCGTGCACGTGGCCGAGTCTATGGGGGGTGTCCCGCGGGTGACCCGGGCGTGTCCTTCCGGGGGCCTGACATGGTCCTCACCTGGACGCAGCGCAGCACGCTGCACAAACGCGTTTTTGTACTGGCCCGGGAATCCGCTAGAGTTCAACACGTCGCCGGGACGCGCAAGCGATCCGAAACGACAGGCGGACGTAGCTCAGTTGGTAGAGCGCAACCTTGCCAAGGTTGAGGTCGCGAGTTCGAGCCTCGTCGTCCGCTCGAAGGAGAGGGGACTCCCGGTCCCCTGCACTCCTGGTGGAGTGGCCGAGAGGCGAGGCAACGGCCTGCAAAGCCGTCTACACGGGTTCAAATCCCGTCTCCACCTCCAAGGACGATTAGCTCAGCGGGAGAGCGCTTCCCTGACACGGAAGAGGTCACTGGTTCAATCCCAGTATCGTCCACTGGTCCGCAAGGACCTTGATCCGCGAGGATCCCCGCGCGATTAGCTCAGCGGGAGAGCGCTTCCCTGACACGGAAGAGGTCACTGGTTCAATCCCAGTATCGCGCACGCAGTGCCCATGATCCGCTCCACCGGGTGACATCGGAGTGATCGTGGTCCCGAGGACGATTAGCTCAGCGGGAGAGCGCTTCCCTGACACGGAAGAGGTCACTGGTTCAATCCCAGTATCGTCCACTCACCAGGAAGCCCCCGGCCGTCTCGTACGGCCGGGGGCTTCGTCGTGCCGCGGTTCAGCTGGAGAACAGCATGTGGCCGAAGCTCTTGTGGCGGTGGCCGTGCCCGTAGTGCCCGTGGCCGCCGCCGTGCGGGGCGCCCCAGGCGGGGGCGGGCGGCGCGGGGTAGGCCTGCGGGGCCGGCGGAGGCGGCGTCGGCTGCGCCCACTGCGACTCCAGGCGGGTCAGCGCCTCCAGCTCGCCGTAGTCGAGGAAGATGCCGCGGCAGCCGCTGCACTGCTCGATCTGGACGCCGTTGCGGTTGTAGGTGTGCATCGGCGCATGACACTTCGGACACTGCATGGTCGGCTCAACTCCTCGCCGTAGGTTCTGCTTCGGGTACCGCCAGGACAGACTCCGTCCGACCGCGGCCCGGTTGCACCCTACTTCGCCGGGTCGCCGGCCAACTCCACGGGGACGCCGCTCATTCGGTCACAGGCGTCCACCACGGCCTGTTCCACCTCGTCCAGCGGCCGGTCCACCGCGGTCGCCTTGGTCACCGCCAGCGCGGCGGTCTGCACGGTGAGCGCGCGAGCGGCGGTGTCCAGGGCGGCCCAGGGGTCGCCGTCCACGGGAACGGCCGGGCCGCCCGCGGCACGGTAGGCGCCGAGGAAGCGCGTCCACTCGTCGGGCGGCAGCAGTCCGCAGGCGAACCAGGCCGCTGGGCGGGCCAGGTCCCAGGCCGGTACGCCGGTGCCGAGGTCGTCCACGTCGATCAGCAGCCACGGCCCGCTCGGGGCCGGGTACCGGACGAGCTGACCGAGGTGCAGGTCGCCGTGGCAGAGGGCGCCGGAGGCGGCGGGCGGCATGTGCGCCTCGTCGCGGGCCCAGGCGGGCAGGGCGGCCCAGGCGCGCAGGATCGGGCGGGCGGCGGGGTGGCCGGGCGCGGCGGCGCGCAGCCGGGCCACGGCGCGGGCGGCCTTCGCGGGGCCGCGCATGGGTGGCAGTCCCGGCGGGGCGGGGCTGCGGTGGAGACGGGCCAGGAGCGTGGCGGCGGCTTCCCAGGGGGCGGCCTCGGGGGTGTCGGGGTCCACGGGCGTGCCGTACGGCCAGAAGGTGACGAGGCGGTCGTGGAGTGTGGTGGGAGCGGTGGTCGCAGGGGGCGGCGCGGGCAGCGGGGGCAGCAGGATGCCGGGGAGTCGGGCGGCCGTGGTGAGGCGGAGGGTGAGTTCGGTGGGGTCGGTGCCGGGGGCGTGGGCCTTCGCGACGGTGCCGGCGTGACGGACGACCGTGGCGTCGGGGCGGGCGGCGAGGACGGTTGCCTCGCAGGGGCAGCTCCTGCCGTCGGCATGGGCCGCCCTCGCGGCCTGTGCGGTCAGCTCGGGCAGGAGAGGGGCGGCTGTCACGGGACTCCCTGGGGTGCTGCGGCGACCGTGAGCTTACGTGGGTGAGGTGTGGGGGTTCGAGGTGCTCGCGCTCGCGGTGCCGCCCTGGGGTTCCTCCCAGGCGTCGAGCGCCGGGTGAGGCACGACTGCCCGCGGCCGCGTACGTACGTCCGTGAGACATGACAATGCCGGCGCAGCTCCCCAGCTGCGCCGGCATTTTTGCCGTCCGCCGCACCCCCGTCCCCACGGGGTTTCATGGATGGATGTCCCCGCCCGGACCGCTCTTCCGGGCCTGGGGTCGCCGCTCAGCGCCCCAGCATCACACCCACGGACGACGCCTGTGTGGCCACTGTGTCCCAGCCGTCGAAGACCAGCAGGAGCAGGGCCGCCAGGGGAAGGGCCATCACGGTCGCCACCAGGGGGTGGCGACGGCCCGTACGGCGGGGGCGTGGGCGGAGCAGTGTCCGCGGTGCCGTGTGGGCCATGGTCCCTCTCCTGACCGTCTCGGTTGTCATGGGCAGCGGCGGGTGTCTGACCTCGGGGGACGAGTGCTGCACCCGCCGCTTGACCTCAAATCTAGGCGCGGGGCGACGGCCGGACGTCATGCCCTCGTACCGATTGCCGGGCCTCCCGGAGGATGAGCCGTGAGCTGGGGACTACTCCCCAGGGTGGAGACGCGGTCCCCCGTCTCGGGGTCTTCCCGGAGGGGCCGTCCGGAGTGTCCCGGCTTTTCCTGCCCTCGGGTGGTGACTTCGCTCACTTCCGGCATGTCCCGGAGCGTCGCGCTCCGCGCCCGTTGCCCCACCCGGCCCGCCGCCCTCCGCCGCGTACACGCCGGGTCCCCGGTCTCCGCCCCCCACTCCGCCTGATGGTCCTCCAGGGGTCCAACCTCCGTTCGGCGACCGGTGGTTGGGATCACGAGCGGGGTCGGGGCACGGGGGTCCCGGAGTTCCTGACCGACCTTCAATTGCGCTTCCCCGTACCGACAATCGATCGGGTAGAGCGGGCGCGGCCTCTGCGCGCGAACGGCCCCGGAAACGTAAGCTGTGGCTCGTCACAGGACCGGGCAGCGGGGATGAACATGGCGATGATGCGCCTGAGGCGCGAGGACCCGCGCGTCGTCGGCTCGTTCAGGCTTCACCGACGGCTCGGCGCGGGCGGGATGGGTGTGGTCTATCTCGGCTCCGACCGGAAGGGTCAGCGGGTCGCGCTGAAGGTCATCCGGCCGGATCTGGCGGAGGACCAGGAGTTCCGCTCACGGTTCGCCCGCGAGGTGTCCGCGGCCCGGCGGATCCGGGGCGGCTGCACGGCCCGGCTGGTGGCGGCGGACCTGGAGGCGGACCGCCCGTGGTTCGCCACGCAGTACGTGCCCGGGCCCTCCCTGCACGACAAGGTGGCCGACGACGGTGCCCTGAGCGCGGCGGAGACCGCGGCGATCGGGGCCGCCCTGTCCGAGGGGCTGGTCGCCGTCCACGAGGCCGGAGTGGTGCACCGGGACCTGAAGCCCTCCAACATCCTGCTGTCCCCCAAGGGACCGCGGATCATCGACTTCGGCATCGCCTGGGCGACCGGCGCCTCGACGCTCACCCACGTCGGCACCGCGGTCGGCTCCCCCGGCTTCCTCGCTCCGGAACAGGTGCGCGGCGCCGCCGTCACCCCGGCCACCGACGTCTTCTCGCTGGGGGCGACGCTGGCGTACGCCTCGACGGGCGACTCGCCGTTCGGGCACGGCAGCTCCGAGGTCATGCTGTACCGGGTGGTGCACGAGGAGCCCCAGCTGCACGGTGTGCCGGACGCGCTGGCCCCACTGGTGCGGGCCTGTCTGGCGAAGGACCCCGAGGACCGGCCCAGCACGTTGCAGATCTCGCTCCGGCTGAAGGAGATCGCCGCGCGCGAGGCGCAGGACCTCGGCGATCTGCGTCCGCCCGCGCCGCGCACCGCCGAGGCCGACCGGCCCACCGGCCGGCTCGTGGACACCTACCCGGACGAGCTGCGCGCCACCTACCCGGAGCAGCAGCGGGCCGGCCGCCCCGAGCAGCAGCGGCTCCGCCGGCGCCCGCCGGGCTCCTCCTCCGGCACGCCGCCCCCGCGCGGCACCGTTCCCCCCTCGCGGGGCGGCACTGCGTCGCGCACGGGCGGTACGCCCCGCGACCCCGGCGCGCCGCGCGGCTCCGGCGCACCCGCCCGGTCCCCCGGTGGACGGTCCACGCCGGTGCCCCGCAACGGCGGGCGTCCGGCCGGCGGCGGCCGGCCCGCCCCGCGCGGCGGCACCCGGCGGCCGGGGCCGCGGAACACGGCGACCGGCCTGCGGCCGGCCAATCCGAGGCTGCTGCGGCAGCGGCTGTTCGTGTTCGTGGTGGTGACGCTGCTGGTGGCGCTCGGCATCGCGGCGGCGCAGGGCTGCCAGGGACCCGCGCGCGGGCTCGGCGGTGACGGCGCCGTACAGGTCGCGCACGCGTCGTCGGCCGCGGCCGACGGGCCGGTCGAGCAGTCGTCGTAGAACCCGGAGCCGAGCGGCCCCCGTGCCCGCGTCGTTCGCAGTTCGTTCGTCCTATGTCTCGGGGCGCCCCGTGGCCACGGCGTAGAAGGCCACGGCGGCCGCCGCTCCGACGTTGAGGGAGTCGACGCCGTGGGACATGGGGATGCGGACCCACTCGTCGGCGGCCACGAGGGCCTGCCTGGACAGGCCCTCGCCCTCCGCGCCGAGCATCAGGGCGACCCGGTCCATCCGGTGCGGGGCGACGTCGTCCAGCGCCTTGGCCTTCTCGTCGGGGGTGAGGGCGAGGAGGGTGAAGCCCGCCTCGCGGACCGAGTCCAGGCCCCCCGGCCAGCTGTCGAGACGGGCGTACGGCACGGAGAAGACCGCGCCCATCGAGACCTTGACGCTGCGCCGGTAGAGCGGGTCGGCGCAGTCCGGGGAGAGCAGGACGGCGTCCATGCCGAGGGCGGCGGCCGAGCGGAAGATGGCGCCGATGTTGGTGTGGTCGTTGACCGACTCCATGACCGCGACCCGGCGGGCCGTGCGCAGCAGGTCGGCGGCCGTGGGCAGGGGCTTGCGCCGCATGGAGGCGAGCGCGCCGCGGTGCACGTGGTAGCCGGTCACCTGTTCGGCGAGTGCGGGATCGACCACGTAGACCGGGGCCGGGACCTCCTCGATGACGTCCCGCATGACGTCGACCCACTTGGCGGACAGCAGCATCGAGCGCATCGCGTAGCCCGCGTCCCCGGCCCGGCGGATGACCTTCTCGCCCTCGGCGATGAACAGCCCCTCGGCGGGTTCGCGTCTGCGGCGCAGCTCGACGTCGGTCAGACCCGTGTAGTCGGTGAGACGCGGGTCGTCGGGGTCCTCGACGGTGATGAGTTCGGCCACAGCGTGTACTGCCTTGTCCTGTCTGCGGTGCGGGGGGCTCGGACGGGTGGATGGGTGCCCGGGGCTACTGGGAGGCGGACGGGCCCACGGCGACGACCGGGCCGATGACGATGACCGCGGGCGGCTTCACGTCCTGGGCGCGTACGGTCTCGGCGACCGTCGCGAGGGTGGCGTCGACGCGGCGCTGGGCCGCCGTCGTGCCCTCCTGGACCAGGGCGACCGGGGTGTCGGGGGACTTGCCGTGGGCGACGAGCGTCTCGGCGATCTTCCCGATCTTGTCGACGCCCATGAGGATCACGAGCGTGCCGGTCAGCCTGGCCAGGCTGGGCCAGTCGACCAGGGAGCGCTCGTCGTCGGGCGCCACATGGCCGCTGACCACGGTGAACTCGTGGGCCACCCCACGGTGGGTGACCGGGATGCCCGCCGCGCCCGGCACCGAGATGGAGCTGGAGATGCCGGGGACGACCGTGCAGGGGATGCCGGCCTCGGCGAGCGCCTGGACCTCCTCCATGCCCCGGCCGAACACGAAGGGGTCGCCGCCCTTGAGCCGGACCACCGACTTGCCCTGCTTGGCGTGCTCGATGAGCGCGTTGTTGATGGCCTCCTGGGCCATGTAGCGGCCGTAGGGGATCTTCGCGGCGTCGATCACCTCGACGTGCGGCGGGAGTTCGGCGAGCAGGTCGCGGGGGCCGAGACGGTCGGCGATGACGACGTCGGCCTCGGCGAGTAGCCGGCGGCCGCGCACGGTGATCAGATCCGGGTCGCCGGGGCCGCCGCCGACGAGGGCGACGCCCGCGGTGCGGGTGCGGTGGTGCGGGGCGACCAGGGTGCCGTCGCGCAGGCCCTCCACCACGGCGTCACGGATGGCGGCGGTGTGCCGGGGGTCGCGGCCGCGCGCGCTCGTGGTGAGGACGGCGACGGTGACGCCCTCGCTGTGGCCGGTGGCCGGCGTCCAGGCGGTCGCGGCGTCGGCGTCGTCGGAGCGGACGCACCAGACGCGGTGCCGCTCCGCCTCGGCGGAGGCACGGGCGTTGGCGTCGGAGTCGCTGGTGGCGATCAGCGCGTACCAGGCGTCCGCGAGGTCGCCGTCCTGGTAGGGGCGCCGCTCCCAGGTGATCTCGCCCGCGTCCGCCATGGCCTCGACGGAAGGGGTCGCCTCGGGCGACACGAGGACGATGTCCGCGCCCGCGGCGATGAGCGCCGGGAGACGGCGCTGGGCGACCTGGCCGCCGCCGAGGACGATCACGCGGCGGCCGGTGAGGCGGAGGCCTACGGGGTAGGCGGGGTGTTCGGCCATGGGGATGCGGCTCCTCGTCCGGGCGGTCGCAGCGGTGCTGTGGGGGGAGACAGTCGAAGCGGTACGAACGGGCGCTACGGCTCCGGAGCAGCCCTGACGTGCGGATTTTAGACGTGCGATCAGCGTACGGCGGGGTCGGGGGGTGCGCAGGAGCGCAAACCCGCCGACCCCGGCCGCCGACATGCCTCGTGGCTCACTTCTCGGTGACGCCCGCCGAGTCGAACGTCGCCACCTCGTGCATCGCTCGCGCCGTGCTCTGCACCAGCGGCAGGGCGAGCAGGGCGCCCGTGCCCTCGCCGAGGCGGAGGTCGAGGTCGACCAGCGGGCGCAGGCCGAGCTTGTTCAGGGCGGCGACGTGACCCGGTTCGGCGCTGCGGTGGCCGGCGATGCAGGCCGCGAGCACCTCGGGGGCGATCGCACGGGCCACCAGCGCGGCGGCACCGGCGCTGACGCCGTCCAGGATCACCGGCGTACGCAGCGAGGCGCCGCCGAGGAGCAGGCCGACCATGGCCGCGTGCTCGAAGCCGCCGATCGCGGCCAGCACTCCGACGGGGTCGGCGGGGTCGGGCTGGTGCAGTTCGAGGGCGCGGCGGACCACGTCGGTCTTGCGGGCCAGGGTCTCGTCGTTGATGCCCGTGCCCCGGCCGGTGACCTCGGACGGGTCGGCGCCGGTGTAGACCGAGATGAGGGCCGCGGACGCGGTGGTGTTCGCGATGCCCATCTCGCCGGTGAGCAGCGCCTTGTTGCCCGCCGCGACCAGGTCGCGGGCGGTCTCGATGCCGACCTCGATGGCCTTCTTGGCCTCCTCGCGGGTCATCGCGGGGCCGGTGGTCATGTCGGAGGTGCCCGCGCGCACCTTGCGGGGCAGCAGGCCGGGCGTGGCCGGCAGGTCGGTGGCGACGCCCACGTCGATCACGCAGACCTCGGCACCCACCTGGGCCGCGAAGGCGTTGCAGACCGCTCCCCCGCCGAGGAAGTTGGCCACCATCTGGGCGGTGACCTCCTGCGGCCAGGGGGTGACGCCCTGGGCGTGCACTCCGTGGTCGCCGGCGAAGATCGCCACGGCCGCGGGCTCGGGGATCGGCGGCGGGCACTGCCGGGACAGCCCGGACAGCTGGGCCGAGATGATCTCCAGCATGCCGAGCGCGCCGGCCGGCTTGGTCATGCGCTTCTGCCGCTCCCAGGCCTCGCCGAGCGCCTTGGCGTCCAGCGGGCGGATCTGGGCGACGGTCTCGGCGAGCAGGTCGTGCGGCTCCTCACCGGGCAGCGCGCGGCGGCCGTACGTCTCCTCGTGCACCACCCAGGACAGCGGGCGGCGCTTGGACCATCCGGCCTGCATCAGCTCGGGCTCGTCCGGGAACTCGTCGACGTATCCGACGCACAGGTAGGCGATGACCTCCAGGTGCTCGGGCAGACCGAGCGCGCGGACCATCTCGCGCTCGTCGAAGAAGCTGACCCAGCCGACGCCCAGGCCCTCGGCGCGGGCGGCGAGCCACAGGTTCTCCACGGCGAGCGCGGCGGAGTACGGCGCCATCTGCGGCTGGGTGTGCCGGCCGAGGGTGTGACGGCCGCCGCGGGTGGGGTCGGCGGTGACGACGATGTTCACCGGGGTGTCGAGGATGGCCTCGATCTTCAGTTCCTTGAACTGCTTGGCCCGGCCCTTCGGCAGCGACTTGGCGTAGGCGTCGCGCTGGCGCATGGCCAGTTCGTGCATCGCGCGACGGGTGTCGGCGGAGCGGATGACGACGAAGTCCCACGGCTGGGAGTGGCCGACGGACGGGGCCGTGTGCGCCGCCTCCAGGACGCGGAGCAGCACCTCGTGCGGGATCGGGTCGCCGCGGAAGCCGTTGCGGATGTCGCGGCGCTCGCGCATCACCTTGAGCACGGCCTCGCGCTCGGCCTCGTCGTAGCCGGGCGCGGCCGGGCCGGTGGACTGCCGTGCTTCCGCCACTGCGGCCGTGCTCTCTTCCTGGTCGGCGACCTGGGTGTCCAGGTCGTCCGCGTGCTGGACCACCGCCGGGTCCGGCTCCTCGCCGGGCGCGGCGGGAACGGTGTCGCCGTCGCGGGGGGCCGGGACCATGGCGACCGGGTCCTGCGAGGTCCCCTCGGCGGGCCGCGGCCCGGGTTCCTGAGCGGCCTCCGGCTGCTGCTCGGTCTGGGCCTGGAGCTGCTGCTCGGTCTGGAGCTGGGGCGGCTGCTCGGGCTGGGCCTGCGCTTCGGGCTGGGCCTGCCACTGGTCCGTCGGCTGGTCCGTCGGGAGGACGAGCGGGTGCGGGGGCGTCGGGGCCAGGTGCGGGGTGGTCGGCACCGAGCCCTCGACCGGCACGAACTGCCCCAGCGGCAGGCCGGGTTGGACCTGGGCCGGAACACTGCTGGGGAGCGGGGCGCCACCGGGGACGTGTCCGTCCTGCGTGCCGTCCCCGGGGGAGGCCGCGGCGGGTGCGGACGCGGAGGCGTGCTCCCCGGGCATCTGTTCCGTGGTGGGCGGTGCGTCGCTGTGGGGGGCTTCCGGGGCCGCCTGGGCTTCGGGATGTGCCTCGGGGTGTGCCTCGTGATGCCCCTCGGGGTTCACGGGCGCCTCGTCGGCTGCCGGAACCTGGGCCACGGGGGTCGCCTCGTCGGCCGGGTCCGCTGCGGGAGCGACCGGCCGATGCCGTTCGGCGGCCCTGTGGTCGCCGGCCGTGGGTTCGTCTTCGGCGGGCGTCGCCGGCTCGGTCGCACCCTCGGCCTCCGGGCGGGGCGTGGCCTCGGGCTCCGGTACGGGGACGGATGTGACCTCCGTCGGCTGGAAAGTCGTCTCCGTGTCGGACGCGTCCACGGAGAGCCGCTCGGGGGCGGGAGCCTGCTCGGCAGAAGCCTCCACCGGTCCGGTGACCGGCACGGCTTCCGTGACCGGCACGGCTTCCGTGACCGGCACGGCTTCCGTGACCTGCGCGGCTTCCGTGACCTGCGCGGCTTCCGTGACCTGCGTGCCGTCGGGAGCCCGCACGCCCTCCGGACCGTGACCGGCCTCGGAAACCTCTTCCGTCCCGGCGGCCTGCGGGGTGCGGGTCGCCTCGGGCGCCTGCCCACCGTCCGTGGACCGCGTGTCTTCCGGAGCCGGGGCCGCCTCGGCGGCGGGCGTGGGCATGTCCAGGGCCTGGCCCGGCTCCGCTGCCGGTACGTCCTCGGCCGAAGGCCCCACGTAGCCGGCGTCGGGCACCTGGGCGTCCGGGACGACCTGGGCGCCCACCGGCTCCTGCCCGGCACCGGAAGCGTCCACGCCGTCCACACCGCCCGTACCGTCCGTCACCTGCGCGAACTCCGCGCCGTGAGCCTCGTGACCAGCCTGCGCGTCGTCCCGCACGCCCGTCTGGTCCTGCGGCGGTCGGCCGCCCTCCGGGGCGTAGCCGGCAGCGGGCACCGCGGCGCCGGCCTGGGCCGCGAGCCGGGCCACGGCGGCCTGGGCAGCGCCGACCGGCTCGCCGTCGCCCGGAACAACCGTTTCCGCAGCCGCCACCTGTGCCCCGACCGGCGTCGCCACGGAGGCCTGCACGCTCTGCGGGGTCTGCACGCTCTGCGCGGTCTGCGCGGTCTGCGCGCCCCAGGGAGCGGCGCCCTGCGGGGCCGTCTCCGCCGGCTGCTGCACGTCGAGGTACTCGGGCCCGACGGTGGGCGGCCCGGAGTGCCGGACGGGTGCGCCCGCGGGGCCGCGGTCGGCCAGGGAGCGGACCGGGCTCGCGGAGGCGTCGGGGATCGGCGGGCCGAGGTGCAGGGGCCGCCGCGGGGACGTCGCCGCGGCGGGCATGGCGGGCGCGGCGGGTGGCGCGACGTGCGGCGTGGCGGTCGGGTCGGGGTGCAGTACGCCGCCGAGGTCGACGGAGCCGCTGTCCCGGCCGGCCGTTTCGTGCGGGCCCGGCTGGTGGACGGCCTCGACGACCGGCTCCGGGGCGGGCGGGGGCACTTCGTTGCCCCATGCGCCCTGGGAGCCGGGCAACAGCAGGTCTTCGTCCTCGGCGGGAGACTCGGAGAGGTAGGTGTACGCGCCGTGCGCGGGGACGCCCGGCTGCTCCACCATGCCTGCGCTCTCCGGCAGTCCCTCGCCCGGGACCTGGCCGGTGTCGGTCATGCGTACCCCTCGCCCATCGGTTAGTGCTTCTACGACCAGCTCACCGGGAACGGCGCACCGACCGCCCCCCAGTGAAGAACGAGCGTCCCTGCCCGGCGGCACGAACGACCCGCCCGCAAAAGGCGACAAAGCCATTGAGTGGCATTGTCGCGGTCGTTCGGCCGCGGCGACAACGTGATCCGCCACGGTCCGCTGTGGACTGCGCCACGTTGCGCGTCCTCTGGTTCTGCCGTACCACACCCACCGCAAAACGGGCGGGTTTTCCGGACATTGATGAACGAAGTCCCGGACCACCCAGTGCGGTACAACGATCGGCCAGCCTACCGCGCGCGGTACGACGATCCGATCACGGGGCGCGGTCGGGAAGCACACCGCAGAGCAGGAAAGCGACGCTCCGCTCCGTCTCCGTCCAGGCGCGCGTGTCGAGTTCGACGGACTGGAGCAGGGCGCATTCGACCTGGTAGCCGTGCTCGGTGAGGTCGCGGCCGACGAGTTCGGCGGCGTCCCGGTTGGAGGCGTGCGCGACGATGCGCTGCGGGCGCCGGTCGGCGACCGCGGAGACCACGGCGGCTCCCCCGCCGCCGACGCGGACGACGTCCGGTTCGGGCAGGTTCTCCAGGATGTGCGGGGCGGTGCCCCGCACCACTTGCAGCTGGACGCCGAAGCGGCGTGCGGTGGCCTCGGTGCGGGCGCAGGACTCCGGGTCGCGGTCGACGGCGATGACGGCGGCGCCGCCGCGGGCGGCCTCGGTGGCGAACGCCCCGCTGCCGCAGCCGATGTCCCAGACGAGGTCGCCGATGCGCGGTCCGAGGCGGGCGAGCTGAGCGGCCCTCAGCAGATCCGTTTCTCCCTCGGCGAGCGGGCCGCCGTGGGAGGCGTAGGAGGCGGCGGGCTGGGTCCAGCCGCGCGGTCCGGCGGCGGGGTCGCGTCCGGCGATCCAGCCGCCGCCCTCGCCGGCCCCGGCCCGGCCGCCGATGACGATGACGACGTTCGGGTCGCGCCAGGTGTGGTCGGCGGCCTTGTCGGAGGTGACGACGGTGACCTGTTCGCGTTCGGTGCCGAGTTCCTCGCAGATGACGAAGGTGCGGTGCACGCCGTCGAGGAGCAGGCCCAGTTCGGCCGGTCCGGCGCCGGGCGCGGTCAGCACGGCGACCTTGGTGTGGGCTCGGCATACGTTCACCGCGCGTCGCAGGGTGCGCTTGTGCGCGACGACCACCTGTGCGTCGTCCCAGGGCATTCCGGCGCGGGCGAAGGCGGCGGCCACGGACGAGACGGCGGGGACGACCTCGACCTCCAGACCGAACTCCGGAGCGCGCAGGGTCCGTACCACCCCGAAGAAGGCCGGGTCGCCGTCGGCGAGCACCACGGCGGTGCCCCGGTGGGCGGCGATACGGCGGGCGGCGAGGGCGACGCTGCCGAGGCGGATCCGCTCGGCCGACGGGGGCACCTCGGGCAGCGCCAGGTGGTGGGCGGCTCCCGCCACGAGGGTGGCGGCGCCGAGAGCGCCGCGCGCCGCCTCGGTCAGCGGCGAACCGTCCCAGCCGATCACCGTGACCCGGTCGGCCATCGTCGTCAGTCTCCTGGGGGTGTTCTCTGGGTGTTGTTCGCGCAGGTCGTCAGGCGGCCCGCAGGGCGGCCCCGTGAGAGTACCCCGGTTCGGCCGTGCGCCGGAGCGCGGGGCGGGGCGCGTCGCCGTGGCTCGTGGCCGGACCGCCGTCAGTTCCAGTCGGCGTACGACGCGAAACCGCCGGTGTCAGCCAGCTGCTCGCCCACGCCTTCCAGGTCCTCGGGCAGCAGGCTCCAGACGATGAGGTCGGTGCGTACGTCGGTCCACTCGCCGTCACCGTTCCTGGTGCGGGCCATCCACGCGCCGCGCAGCACTCCCTCGCTGATGCAGCCGATCTTCTGGGCGACCTGCTGGGAGGCGGTGTTGTCGGCGGCGGTGCGCAGCTCCAGGCGCTCGAACCGGCGGTCCTGGAAGACCCACTGGGCGGTGGCGAGCGCGGCCTCGGAGGCGTAGCCCTCGCCGCGGGCCCAGGGGGCGACGACGTAGGCGATCTCGGTGGAGCGCACCCGCCAGTCGGTGTTGCGCAGATGGACCGTGCCGACCAGGCGCTGGGTGAGGAACTCGTCGACGGCGAAGACTATGCCGCGGCCCTCCGCCCGTTCGGCGGGGGCGAGTTCGGTGATCCAGGCGCGGGCGTCGGCCTCGGTGTAGGGGTGGGGCACGGAGGTCCAGGCGGTGACCAGCTCGTCGTTCATCATCTCGGCGAAGGCCTCGATGTCCGACTCCTCGAAGGGGCGCAGGACCAACCGCTCCGTGCTGATGGAGACGTTGGGGAAGGTGCTCGTCATGCGCCGCTCCGTAACCTTCGGTGAACCTTCAGGGACTGCTGAACTGCCCAGCATGCAGCATGGAAGCACCGGAACGCACCACGGGGTCCTCCCCCACTGCCTGAAAGGCGTGGGGGTCCACCCCTGGTGAGGGAGTGGACCCCGTACCGGCCGCCGGGCGGTGGTGGTGTGCCGGTCAGAACGCCGGGACGACCGCGCCGTCGTACTTGTCCTCGATGAACTTCTTCACCTCGGGCGAGGTGAGCAGCTCGGCGAGCTTCTTCACGCGCGGGTCGTTCTCGTTGCCCTTCTTCACGGCGAGGAAGTTGGCGTACGGGTTGCCCTTGGCGGACTCGGCGACGAGCGCGTCCTTGGCCGGGGAGAGCTTGGCCTCCAGGGCGTAGTTGCCGTTGATCACCGCGGCGTCGACGTCACCGAGGGAGCGCGGCAGCTGGGCCGCCTCCAGCTCCTTGAACGTGACGTCCTTGGGGTTGGAGGTGACGTCCTTGGGGGTCGCCTCGTATCCGGCGCCGGCCTTCAGCTTGATGACGCCGTTGGCCTCCAGCAGCTTCAGCGCGCGGGCCTCGTTGGTGGTGTCGTTGGGGAGGGCGATCGTGGCGCCCTTCTTGAGGTCCGCGAGCTTCTTGACGCTCTTGGAGTAGACGCCGAGCGGCTCCAGGTGCACGTTGCCGCCGGGCACCGGGACGATGTCGGTGCCGTTCTTCTTGTTGAAGTCGTCCAGGTACGGCTTGTGCTGGAAGTAGTTGGCGTCGACCTGGCCCTGCTGGACGGCGGTGTTCGGGGTCACGTAGTCGGTGAACTCCTTGACCTCCAGCTTGAGGCCGGCCTTCTGCGCCAGGTGGTCCTTGACGTAGGTGAGGATCTCGCCCTGCGGGGTGGGCGTGGCGGCGACCGTCAGCGGGGCGTCGGCGTCCTTCTTGCCGGAGTCGGAGCCCGAGCCGCAGGCGGAGAGGCCGAAGGTGAGGGCCCCGGCGGCCAGGACGGCGGTGGTGATCTTGGCGGTGTTACGCACGAAAAGTGCCTTTCCTTGGTGGTGCGGCCCCGTGTCGGGTGGACGGGGAGTCTGGGGGAGGTCCGGTGAGCCGGTGCGGCGTCAGGCGACCTTGCCGACCTCGGCCGGCGCGGGCTCCTCGGCCTTGAGCAGCCGCAGCCTGGGCGCGGGGCCCGAGCGGCCGCCGCGGCGGTGCAGGGAGCGGGCGGCGAGGTCGCCGGCGAACTGGATGACGGAGATGACGACGGCGAGGATCGCCACGGTGATCCACATCAGCTGGGTCTCGAAGCGCTGGTAGCCGTAGCGGATGGCGATGTCGCCGAGACCTCCGGCGCCGACGGTGCCGGCCATCGCGGAGTAGCCGATGACGGCGACGACCGTGGTGGTGGTGGAGGAGATGAGGGACGGCAGGGACTCCGGTACGAGCACCTTCCGTACGACGGTCCAGGTGTTGCCGCCCATCGACTGCACGGCCTCGACGAGCCCGCCGTCCACTTCACGGACGGCCGTCTCGACCAGGCGCGCGAAGAAGGGGATGGCGCCGATGGCGAGCGGGACGATCGCGGCCTCGCGGCCGATGGTGGTCCCGGTGACCCAGCGGGTGAAGCCCATCAGCGCGACCATCAGGATGATGAACGGCATCGACCGGGCGATGTTCACGATCTGCCCGATGAGCTTGTTGGCGACGACGTTCTGGAGCAGCCCGCCCTTGTCCGTCAGGACGAGCAGGACGCCGAGGGGCAGGCCGCCGACGACGGCGATGAGCGTGGACCAGCCGACCATGTAGAGCGTGTCCCAACACGCCTGGGACAGCAGCGGCTGCATCTCGGACCAGGTCACAGCTCGGCACCTTCCTTGACCAGAACGGGCTTGTCGTCGCCCACGACGTCGATCTGCAGGCCCTGCTCGCGCAGGAAGCCGATGGGCACGACGTTGTCCTCGTAGCGGCCGGGCAGTTCGATGCGCATCCGGCCGACCTGGAGGCCGCCGACGGTGTCGATGGCGGCGCCGAGGATCGATATGTCGATGTTGTAGGTGCGGGACAGCTGCGAGATGACGGGCTGGGTGGCGGCCTCGCCGTGGAAGGTGACGTCGACGACGGTCCGCTGCTCGCCGGTGGCCTCGCCGCCGACCGGGAAGAGCGCGGCCGCCAGCTGGGAGCCGGGGGTCGCGAGCAGCTCGCTCACCGTGCCGGACTCCACGATGCGGCCCTTCTCCATGAGCGCCGCCGAGTCGCAGATCGACTTCACGACGTCCATCTCGTGCGTGATGAGCAGGACGGTCAGGCCGAGCTGCCGGTTCAGGTCGCGCAGCAGCTGGAGGATGGAGCGGGTGGTCTCCGGGTCCAGGGCGCTGGTGGCCTCGTCGGAGAGCAGCACCTTGGGGTCGCCGGCCAGGGCGCGGGCGATGCCGACGCGCTGCTTCTGGCCGCCGGAGAGCTGGGCGGGGTAGGCGCCGGCCTTGTCGGCGAGGCCGACCAGGTCGAGCAGTTCGAGCGCCCTGCGGGAACGTTCCTTCCCCGACTTTCCGAGGATCTCCAGGGGCAGCTCGACGTTGTCCCGCACGGTGCGTGAGGACAGCAGGTTGAAGTGCTGGAAGACCATGCCGATCCGGCTGCGCGCCCGGCGGAGTTCCTTGCCGGCGCGCGGCCCGCGGCCGGCGAGGGCGGTGAGGTCCTGTCCGGCGACGGTGACCGTGCCGGCGGTGGGACGCTCCAGAAGGTTGACGCAGCGGATGAGCGAGGACTTTCCGGCGCCGGACTGGCCGATGACGCCGTACACCTCGCCTTCGCGGACGTGCAGGTCGACGCCGTCGAGGGCGGTGACCTCGCGGCCGCGCGAGCGGTAGACCTTGGTGAGGCCCGATGTGGTGATCACGTTGGGTTTCCGTCACTGTCGAGTGCGCGGGCGCGGGTGTGCCCGGGCACGGGTGCATGCGGTCGGGAACGCGGCAGGGTTCTCGCGGTGGCGGTGGAACCGGGGAGAACGTGTGCGCGGGGGCGGGGCTCAGCCTCGTCTCCGGACGTGCCGGGCGTGCCGGACGAACGGGCGGACGCGGTGAGCGGGCACTCGCTTCGGGGCGCGAGGCTCAGGTGGTGCAGGGGCCCTCTAGAAGGCGCACATTCGACGCTCGGGACACATACAACGAGCACCGGGCGTCATGGTCGCCCCGGTCGCAGGGATGCGGTCGCTCGTCGTGGTCATGCGGTCAGTAAACCAGACCGGCACCGCTGACCCGGCATCGCCGTCCGCATAGTGGACACCCGTGAAACCCCTCGCCACTCACCCACGCCACCGCCGTGACCAGCGCGCACAAGCCGGCCGGACCACTCACCCCCGTGTCGCCACCCAACCCGCCGCCCCCCCGCTGTGGCCAACACCACGACACCACTGCCGCCCACAGACCGTCCGCCCCCCGGCAGGCCGGCCAGACCGCCGCCGCCCCGGCCCGGGATCCCGCGACCGACCGTCGGCAGGCGCCGCCCCCGGGCCGGACGGCCCGGACCCCGCGGCGGCCGGGCAGGAACCCGGCGCCCGAATGCGCGGATGCCCACGGCCGCGCGGGCAGGACGCCGGCACCGGGCCGGACAACTGCCCGCACCCGGCCCGGGCGCAAGCCCGCGCCCAGGAGAGCAGCCCACCGCAGCCGAGCTGCACAGAAGTCCTCGGCCAGAGCCGAGCGGCCCCGACCCACGGCGGGGGCGCGGGGGAGCCCCAGGTCGGGGCGGGCGGGAGCCCCAGGCCGGGGCGAGCGGAGGCCGGTGCCGGGGCGGGAGCCGGGACCTGGGTGGGCGGGAGCCCCGGCCTCGGGTGGGCGAAAAGCCGGTGCCGGGCGGGCGGCGACCGCCGCCGAGCCGCCACGGCCCGCGACCGGGGCACGCAGAAACCCGAGGCCGAGGTGGGCGGGAGCCCGGGGCTGGGGTGGGCGTGGAGGGGGGAATGCGGCGTAATAGGGTCACCCCATGCTTGATGCCCTGACGCTGGTGACCGGCGTCGCCGCGTTGCTGCTCGCCGCCTGGTGCGGGTGGGCGGCCTATCGTGACCAGCCGACGAAGGACTGGCACTTCATCGGGATGGCCGTGGTCTCGCTGCTGGCGCTCATCCAGCTGGTGATCGGGATCGTGGCGCTGGCGCGGGGCGAGAAGGCGGACCAGGGGACGGCGATCTTCGTGGCGTATCTGCTGGGCGCCTTCGCCTGCGTCCCGGCGGCGGGCGTCATGTCGCTGGCCGAGCGCACACGCTGGGGCTCGGTGACGGCCGCGGCCGGCGGCATCGTCCTCGCCGTCCTCGAAGTGCGGCTCTACGACATCTGGGGAGGGTGAGATGGCCACCGTGGAACAGAGGGAACAGAAAGAGCGGCAGCCGAAGCGGCTCGTCAGCGGGCCGGGCATGCTGCTCGTCTGGTTCTACGGCGTGATGGTCGTCGGCGCGGTCTCCCGCTCCGTCTACCAGATCGCCACGGACTTCGACCGGGCGCCGCTCGCCTACTCGCTGTCCGCCGTGGCGGGCGTGGTCTACGGCTTCATCACGTACTCACTGGTGCGGGGCGGGGAGACGGCCCGCAAGGCGGCGCTGGTGTGCTGCGCCGCCGAGCTCGTGGGCGTGCTGACGGTCGGGACGTGGACGCTCGTCGAGCCGTCGGCGTTCCCCGACGCGACGGTCTGGTCCGACTACGGCATGGGCTACATCTTCATCCCGGTGCTGCTGCCGCTGTCCGCGCTGTACTGGCTGCGCACGTCCCGCGACGTCAGCGGCGTCACGCGGTAGCCGCGTAGGTCCCCGCCGGCTTCTCCAGGACGATCATCGGCACCCCGTCGGCACCCTCGGAGGTGCCCACGGGCTGGTAGCCCACGCGCCGGTACAGGCGCAGGTTGCCCTCGCTGCGGTGGCCGGTGTGCAGACGGAACCTGGTGGCGCCGCGCTGCTCGGTCAGCGCTGCCTCGACGGCGCGCAGCAGCCGGGCCCCGATCCCGTGCCCCTGAAGGCGCGGGTGGACGCAGAGCTTGCCGATGGAGGCGGCGCCGTCCTCGGCGACCCGGCCGCGCACCGAGCCGACCACCTCCTCGCCGAGCCGGGCGACGAACACGCAGTCCCCGGCCACCTCCTGACGGACCGAGTCCAGGCTCTGGACCAGCGGGTCGATGCGGTAGTTGCCGTACAGCGCCGCCTCGCTCTGGAAGCACAGGTACTGCAGCTTGAAGATCTGCTCCGCGTCCTGCTCGGTCGCCGCAGAGATGGTCACGCTCATGCCCATGTGCGCACGCCTCCCGCTCACCTGATCACCGGTCGTCCATCACTCCTATCCCCGCGGTTCGCGGGCCGCAACCTCCGGCGTCAGCAAACGACGCAGACATCCCAGACATCTGGAGCGTTCCGGGCCGAGACTGCCCTGTGAGATACCCAACTCCCCCGCGATCTCCCGGTAGGTGAGGTCCCTCGGCGACAGCAGGGCCTCCAGCAGCCGGGGGCAGCGGCCGGGCAGCCGGCGCACCGCCTCGCGCAGCGCGCGCCGGCGGGCCGCCGCCAGGACGAGGTGTTCGGGGCCGCGCTCACTGTCCTCCGCGGGCTCCAGGCCGTACGGCCGTTCGATGCTGACCGTGCGTCGTGTGCGGCGCGCCTCGGAGCGGACGGCCTTGCGCAGCCAGCCCTGCGGATCGTGCGGCGGCCCGTCCGCCTCCAGGCGCTCCAGCAGCCGCAGCCAGACCGCCTGCTCCAGGTCGCCCGGCTCGGTTCCGGCGGCATGTGCCTCGGCCGAGGCCTCGGCGACGAGCAGGGGACGCAGGGAGGCGAGCAGGTCGTGTGTCATATGCGGCACGACGCGGCCGCCCCGGCGAAAGTTGCCGGGACGGCCGTCGATTCACTCCGACGAGGGCGGGGCGGGCTCAGTTGTTGACGGACCGGCGGGCGAGGAAGTCCGCACGGGCGAGCAGTCCGGTGTCGGCGTTGTCGGTGAAGATGCCGTCGATGCCGGTCGCGAAGTACCTCTGGAACACGCCGAAGACGTCACCGTAGGCGTCCGGGTCGCTGCCCCTGCGGAAGGCCGGCGGCAGGAAGGGGTTCTCGTTGCGGACCGTGTAGGGGTGCAGGACCAGGCCCACGGCGTGGGCGTCCCGGACGAGGCTGCTCGGCTCGGTGAGGTTGCCGCTCGCGTCCCTGGGGATGACGAGGTCCACGGTCGGGCCGATGCCCTGGGCGTAGGAGGCCATCTCCCGCAGGCCCTTCCTGGTGATCAGGTCGGCGACGGTGCGCGGGTCACCGGCCTCGACGAAGTCCCAGGGCCGGGTGTCCGCACCGGACAGCAGCACCACGAGCGGGTTGTCCACCAGCTTGTTCAGCCTCTGGACGCTGCTGGGTTCGAAGGACTGGAGGATGACCGGCGAGTTCCGCCGGTCCTTGCCGTACGTGCGCAGCAGCTTGGCGACCCGCTCCTCCAGGCCGAGACCCAGCTTCCGGAAGTACGTGGGGTGCTTGGTCTCGGGGTAGATCCACACCTGCCGGCCGCGCCTGCGGGTCTGCTCGTCCTGCCACTTGAGGACCTCTTCGAAGGTGGGGATCTCCCAGCGGCCGTTGTAGAGGGTGTTGTGCGGGCGGTTGGCCGGGATGCGCTCGACCGCGCGCAGCGTCTTCAGCTCGGCGAGGGTGAAGTCCTCGGTGAACCAGCCGGTGGTCGGCACGCCGTCGAGCGTCTTGGTGGTCCTGCGGCCGGCGAACTCGGGATGGTCCGCGACGTCCGTGGTGCCGCCGATCTCCGGCTCGTGCCGGCACACGAGGTGACCGTCCTTGGTGGGCACCAGGTCTCCGGCCTCGACGATGTCGGCGCCGAGGTCGAGGGCCAGCTCGTAGGAACCGAAGGTGTGCTCGGGCCGGTAGCCGCTGGCGCCGCGGTGGCCGATGACCGTGGGCACGGGCAGGCTGCCGAGTCCGCCGCCCCGGTGCGCCGGGGCCCCGTCCCCGGCGGCTCTGGCCACCCCGGGCAGCCCGAGGACCGCTCCTCCGGCGCCGAGCACCGCGGCCCCGAGCAGCGCCCGGCGCCCGGTCCCGCCCGCCCTTCCGTCGGAGTCCCGTGTCCCGGCCCGCTCGTCCGGCGTCTGCGTCCCCATGGACCGCCTCCTGCCTCTCGTGTCCTGCGTGGCGCGCCGATGGTAGGGGGGCACGGATGACTTGCGGGAGACCCCGTACCGAACACCGGGGTGACGCGGGATGTCGTCTGGGGCACGGTCCGGGAGCGGACCGGGGGCCTGCCGGCGGCGGTCCGGGGGGTGGCCCCCGGCGGCGGTCCGGGGGGCGGCCTCGGTGGCGGGCCAGGGGCGCCCCGGCGGCGGTCCGGGGGCGGGCCGGGGGTGGACCCGGCAGCGGGCCCGCGGCGGTCCGGAACGTGCCGACGGCGGGCCGGGGGCGGGCCGGAACGCGCCGGCGGCGGGCCGGGACGCGAACTCCGTCACACCGCCACACACCCGTTACCGGGAGGCAACGTGCCCGCTCCGCAGGTGAACGTACGTCAACAGGGCGTAAGACCCGGTGAGCCCGATGTGCAATCCGGACCGCGCCGCGAGTATCGTCCTCACCTGCACAGACTCATACAGCTTCCCCAGACAATCCCTTGACACCGGAGGGCCCGTTGTCCCGCTTCGCGCTCATCAAGGCAGTGCTCGGTCCGATCATGCGCCTGATGTTCCGCCCACAGGTGGAGGGCGCGGAGCGCATCCCCGGCGACGGCCCGGTCATCCTGGCCGGCAACCATCTGACGTTCATCGACTCGATGATCCTGCCGCTGGTCTGCGACCGCCAGGTCTTCTTCATCGGCAAGGACGAGTACGTCACCGGCAAGGGACTCAAGGGCCGGCTGATGGCCTGGTTCTTCACCGGCGTCGGCATGATCCCGGTCGACCGCGACGGCGGCAAGGGCGGTGTCGCGGCGCTGATGACCGGCCGCCGGATCCTGGAGGAGGGCAGGATCTTCGGCATCTACCCCGAGGGCACCCGCTCCCCCGACGGCCGCCTGTACCGGGGGCGCACCGGCATCGCGCGGCTGACGCTGATGACCGGCGCGCCCGTGGTCCCCTTCGCCATGATCGGCACGGACAAGATCCAGCCCGGCGGCGCGGGAATCCCGCGGCCGAGCCGGGTCACGGTCCGCTTCGGTGAGCCCATGGAGTTCTCGCGGTACGATGGCATGGACCGCGACCGCTATGTGCTGCGGGCGGTGACCGACTCGGTGATGACCGAGGTGATGCGGCTGTCGGGGCAGGAGTACGTGGACATGTACGCCACCAAGGCGAAGGCGGCGTGAGCCTCCGGCGGTTGGGCGGGGTTGCGCCGTAGGGGTTCGGCCCCTTCCCCGAGTGCGAGTCCGTTCGGGTTGCTCGCGCCCACGCGGCGGAGCCGCATAGATACAGCCCCCCGCCCCTGGGTTGCTCACCTCGCCCTCACCTCACCCCGCGTCTTCCAGTTTCTGTCCCTTCAGCAGGACCCACGCCGCTGCCGCCGCTCCCAGCAGGACCGCCGCACCCGCGCCCGAGGCCAGGTGGAGGCCGTGGACGAAGGCGTCGCGGGCGGCCGAGAGCAGTTCCTGCGCGGTGTGTGCGGGCAGGTTCGCCGCCCCCTCCACCGCGCCACCCAGTGACTCGTGGGCCTGGGGCGGCGTGCCGGCCGGGCCCGAAAAGCCGCGGTAGGCGGCGGTGACGATGGAGCCGAGCAGGGCGATGCCCAGGGCCGCGCCGAGTTCGTACGCCGTCTCGGAGACCGCCGAGGCGGCGCCCGCCTGCTCCTTGGGCACACTGGAGAGGATCACGTCGGCGGTGACCGTGAACGAGAAGCCGGCGCCCACGCCGACCACCAGCAGGGCCGCACCCAGCAGCGGGTAGCCCGTCGTGGCGTCCAGCGTCGTCAGCGCGGCCAGCGCCAGGCCGACGGCGGCCAGACCGCCCGAGACGACGGCCCGTACCGAGAACCGCCGGGCGGCCCGGCCGGCCACCAGACCGGCCGCCACCGCGCCCACGGCCGCGGGGACTTCGGCCAGGCCCGCCTCGAACGGCCGCCTGCCCTGCACCAGTTGCAGGTACTGGGAGAGGAAGAAGACCAGGCCGGACATGCCGAGGACGGTCAGCAGATCGGCGAGGACCGCGCCGCTGAAGCCGCGATTGCGAAAGAGCCGGATGTCCAGCAGCGGTGCGGGCAGGGTGAGCTGCCGGCGGACGAAGCCGTACAGCGCGGCCGCGCCCACCACTCCCGCGCCGAGGACCGCCGGGGTGAACCCGTGCGCGGCGGCCTCCTTCACGGCGTAGACGATGCCGATCATGCCGACCAGGGACAGCAGGACGCCGGCCAGGTCCCACGGGCCCGGGTCCGGGTTGCGGGACTCGGGCAGCAGGCGGACGCCGACGAGGACGAGGACCGCCATCACCGGCAGGTTGATCAGGAAGACCGAGCCCCACCAGAAGTGTTCGAGGAGGAATCCGCCGGCGATCGGGCCGACGGCCGTACCGGCGGAGGCGGTCGCGCCCCAGATGCCGACCGCGAGGCTACGCTCGCGCGGGTCGTGGAAGAGGTTGCGGATCAGGGCGAGCGTGGCGGGCATCAGCGTGGCGCCCGCGACGCCGAGCAGCGCCCGGGCGATGATCATCAGCTCCGGGGTGGTCGCGTAGGCGTTGAGCACGGAGATCGCGCCGAACGACGTGGCGCCGCCGAGCAGGACGCGCTTGCGGCCGACGCGGTCGCCGAGGCTGCCCATGGAGACGAGCAGACCGGCGATGACGAACGAGTAGACGTCGCCTATCCACAGCAGCTGGGTGCCGGAGGGCTCGAGGTCCTCGCTGATGTAGGGGGTCGCCAGGCCGAGGACGGTCGCGTCGACGGCCACCAGCAGCACGGCGAGCACGAGGACGGCCAGCGCGAGCCACCGGCCCGGCCGCTGCTCCGTCTCCGTCGCGGCCGCCGGCCGCAGGGTGCTGGTCATGATTCCTCTCTTCGCAGAGCACCGCCGAGCAGCAGCTCGACGATCATGTGGGTGAAGTCCTTGGGGGCGACCCGGCCGTCCTGCGCGGCCCAGGCACAGGAGGCGATCAGCCCGTAGAGCGCCTCGGTGAGCCAGACCGGGCTGAGATCGATGCGGAACTCGCCGCTCTGCTGACCGCGCACGAACACGGTGCCGATCCGCGCGTCGATCCGGGACCATCCGGGGTCCGCCTCGGTCTCCCAGAGCTGGTTCTCCCCGTACAGGAAGGCGAGCAGCCCGGCCGCGGGCCGGATCTCGCGCACCAGTCTGCGCACCGCGTCGCTCGCCGGCCCTTCGTCCAGCCGGGCCCTGGTCAGCGCGGCCTCGCACTCGGCGATGCCGAGCGCCTCCAGCGCCCGGACGAGTGCGTCGCGGCCCGCGAAGTGGCGGTGCAGTGTGGCCCGGCTGATCCCGGCGGCCTTGGCGACCTCGTCCATGGTCGCGGTGGACTTGCGGGTCAGCAGGGCGGCTGCGCTGCGCAGTACGTGCTCACGGTCGAGGGCCATGAGACGAGCATAGCCCATGTGAGACATTCATGTCTCATCACGGGCGCGGGCGTCTCATGGCCGCCGGTCGGTGAGGTGGTTCCGGCTGCCGGTCACACCGGTCGATGAGGTGGTCCCGGCTGCCGGTCACACCGGTCGGTGAGGTGGTCCGTCAGTGCCAGGGCAGCTGTCCGCGGTGCTCCCAGTAGGCGCGCGGGTCCTCGACGAGCGCGGCGAGGCGGGTCAGCCGGTCCGCGTCGAGGTCGACGACGGCCGCGTGGAGGTTGGAGGCGAGCTGGGTGACGGTCGCGGCGCCGGAGAGGACGACGCCGGCCCAGGGCTGACGCAGGATCAGGGCGAGGGCCACGGCGTCGCAGCCGAGCCCGGTCTCGGCGGCCACGGCCTTCAGCGCGTCCGGGGCGTGGGGCTCGGCGAGCCTGCCGTTGGCCATGCCCTCCTTGACGATCACCGTCAGCCCGGCGTCGTGGGCCTCGGCGAGGGCGGGGCCCGCCGAGGTCTCCAGGGCGTTGTACGTCGACTGCACGGTACGGAAGAGGGGCTCGCCGTCGACGGTCACCTGGAGCGCGGCGCGGACGGTGTCGGCCTGGGCGGGACCGCTGGTGGAGAAGCCGATGGTCACCCCGGAGGCGGCCGCCTCGGCGAGCCTGGCGTGGAGTTCCTTGTCGGTAAGGGCCGGGCTGTCCGGGGTCAGCGAGTGGATCTGGTAGAGGTCGAGCCGGTCGCCGAGCAGTTCGGCGGTCTCGGCGCGCTGCCGCTCGTAGGCGGCGATGCTGTGGTCCTTGACCTCGTGCCGCTCGGCGTCGGTGGTCCAGCCGGCGGTGTAGGCGTAGCCCCACTTGCTGCCGATCACGACGTCGTCGATCTCGGGGTGGGCGCGCAGCCAGTCGGCGAGGAACTCCTCGGAGCGGCCGTAGGAGCGGGCGGCGTCGAAGTAGCGGACGCCCTGTGCGTAGGCCGCCTGGAGCAGTTCGTGGGTGCGCTCGCGCAGGGCGTCGACGGTGCGGTCGGCCGGGAGGTCGCCGTCGCGGCCGAGGTTGATGTATCCGGGGCGCCCGACGGCGGCGAGGCCCAGGCCGAAGTGGCAGGTGGGAGTCGTGGCTGCGGCCAGTCGGGCGAAGGGCATCGCGGGCTCCGTTCGGTCGGCTCCTTACGGCTCAGACCAACGTAACCCGCGATGTCCCGGTGGCAACGGCAACCGAGGTGCTACTTCCTGGCGTTCGCCCACTGGTGCTGCGCGGCGACGTCCGCCTTCACCTCGGCGAGTTGGACGGCGACCGCGCTCGGGGCGGTGCCGCCGCGTCCGCTGCGGGAGGCGAGGGCGCCGGGGACGTTCAGGACGGTGCGCACCTCGGGGGTCAGGCGGTCGGAGATCTTCGCGAACTGCTCGTCGGTCAGCTCGTCCAGTTCCTTGCCCTCGGCCTCGGCCACCTTCACGCACTCGCCGGCCACCTCGTGCGCCACCCGGAACGGCACACCCTGCTTGACCAGCCACTCGGCGATGTCGGTGGCGAGCGAGAAGCCGGCCGGGGCCAGTTCCTCCATGCGCTCGCGGTGCACGGTGAGCGTCGCCATCATCCCGGTGAAGGCCGGGAGGAGGATCTCCAGCTGGTCGATGGAGTCGAAGACCGGCTCCTTGTCCTCCTGGAGGTCGCGGTTGTACGCCAGCGGGAGGGCCTTCAGCGTCGCCATGAGGCCCGTCAGGTTGCCGATCAGACGGCCCGACTTGCCGCGCGCCAGCTCGGCGATGTCCGGGTTCTTCTTCTGCGGCATGATCGACGAGCCGGTGGAGAACGCGTCGTGCAGGGTCACGAAGGAGAACTCCTTCGTGTTCCAGATGATGACCTCCTCGGCGATCCGGGAGAGGTTCACGCCGATCATCGCGGTGATGAAGGCGAACTCGGCGACGAAGTCACGGGAGGCCGTGCCGTCGATGGAGTTCGCGGCGCTGCCGTGCTCGAAGCCGAGGTCCCGCGCCACCGCCTCCGGGTCCAGGCCCAGGGAGGAGCCCGCCAGGGCGCCCGAGCCGTACGGCGACACCGCCGTGCGCTCGTCCCACTGGCGCAGCCGCTCGGCGTCCCGGGACAGGGACTGCACATGGGCGAGGACGTGGTGGGCGAAGAGCACCGGCTGGGCGTGCTGGAGGTGGGTGCGGCCGGGCATCGCCACGTCGGGGTGGGCCTCGGCGAGGCCGATCAGCGCGTCCTGGAGGTCGGCGATCAGGCCGCCGACGATCCGGGCGTGGTCGCGCAGGTACATGCGGAACAGGGTCGCCACCTGGTCGTTGCGCGAGCGGCCGGCGCGCAGCTTGCCGCCGAGGTCCGGGCCGAGGCGCTCCAGCAGGCCGCGCTCGAGCGCGGTGTGGACGTCCTCGTCGGCGATCGTGCCGGTGAAGGAGCCGTCGGCGACGTCCGCCTCCAGCTGGTCGAGCCCGGCGATCATGCGCTGAAGCTCGTCCTCGCCGAGGAGGCCCGCCTTGTGCAGCACGCGTGCGTGGGCGCGTGAGCCGGCGATGTCGTAGGGCGCGAGCCGCCAGTCGAAGTGGACGGACGCGGACAGCTTCGCCAGGGCCTCGGCGGGACCGTCGGCGAAACGGCCGCCCCAGAGCCGTACGTCACCGCTGTTGCTGCTCACTTGCGCTGCTCCTAGGGAAGAGGGCCGATTTCGCGAGGTTGTCCTCACAGTGCTTCCTTGATGCATGATTATGCAGACCTCTGCATGACTCGTCAATTGACGCCGCCTGCGCCACCCGCGCCACCTCTGGTCGCCGAAGCGCACACCCGAATTCCTTAGACAGCCGAAAGAAGTGCCCCGATAATCGTCAGACATGGGAAAGACCTATGAGCGCATAGACGGCAGGCTGCGCACGTTCATCGAGGAGCAGCCCCTCTTCTTCACCGCGACCGCCCCGCTGTCGGGCGACGGCACGGTCAACCTCTCGCCCAAGGGCCTCAAGGGCTGCTTCGCGGTCCTCGACGAGCACACCGTGGCCTATCTGGACTTCGCCGGATCCAACGCGGAGACCATCGCCCACCTGCGGGAGAACGGCAGGATCACCCTCATGTGGTGCGCCTTCCAGGGGCCGCCCAACATCGTGCGCGTGCACGGCCGGGGCGAGCCGGTCTTCCGCGACGATGCGCGCTTCCCGGAACTCCTCACCCGCTTCCCCGACATCGACCCCACCACGCACGGGCTGCGTGCCGTGATCGTCGTCCGCGCCGAACTGATCCGGGACACCTGCGGGTACGCGGTCCCGTTCATGGCCTACGAGGAGGACCGCGATCTGCACGGCAGGCGGTTCGCCCGCGAGGACGACGCCTCGCTGAGCGAGTACTTCACCGGGAAGGAGCACATCGCCACCAGCCTGGACGGGCTGCCGGGGCTGCCGTTGCCGCTGCCCCCGTCGCCGGCCTGAGCGGCGAGCTCGGCCGTCGAAGGTCTGAGCCGCGTGCTCAGCCGGTGCCGCCGCCCACCGCGTCGGCCGGCAGCCGCACCGTGAACGTCGTCGAGCCCGTGCGGCTCTCCAGCCCCACGCTTCCGCCGTGGGCCTCGGTCACCGCTGCCACGATCGACAGACCGAGGCCCGCTCCGGCTCCGGCGCCGGCCGAGGGGTCGGTGCGGCGGCGGTCGGCGCGGGTGAAGCGGTCGAAGACGCCCGGGCGGATCTCCTCCGGGACGCCGGGGCCGTCGTCGTGGACGGACAGGGCCGCCGTGGCGGCGTCGGCCTCCAGGGTGACCGTCACCTTCGTGCCCTCCGGGGTGTGCAGACGGGCGTTGGCCAGCAGGTTGGCCAGGACCTGCTGGAGCCGGTGGGCGTCGCCGGTCACCGTCACCGGCTCCTCCGGCAGGTCCAGCGCCCAGCCGTGCCCGGGTCCCACGGCCCGGGCGTCGGTCACCGCGTCCAGGACCAGGCGGGTGAGGTCGACCGGGCGGCGTTCCAGGGGGCGCCCGGCGTCCAGCCGGGCCAGGAGCAGCATCTCGTCGACCATCTCGCCCATGCGCGCGGACTCGGCGGCGATGCGTTCCAGGGCGCGCGACACCTCGGGCGGCACCGGGCCGGGGTGCAGCAGGGCGAGTTCGGCGTGGCCGCGCACCGAGGCCACCGGGGTGCGCAGCTCGTGGCTGGCGTCGGCGGCGAAGCCGCGCAGCCGCTCCTCGCTCGCGTGCCGTTTGGTGAGCGCGTCCTCGACATGGTGGAGCATCCGGTCGAAGGCGGTGGAGACCCGGCCCACCTCGCTGTGCGGGTCCGCCTCGGGCGCCCGGGGCGGCAGCGCCACCTCGCCGCTGGCCAGCGGCAGCTCGCTGACCCGGGTGGCGGTGGCCGCGACCCGGCTCAGCGGCCGCAGCGACCAGCGCACCCACAGGGCGCCCGCGACTCCGGCCGCCGCCAGCGCGAGCCCGAAGACACCCCCGGCGACCAGTTCCAGCCGGTGGACCGTGGCCCGTACCGGCTCCATCGGCAACCCGGTGACCAGCACGTCGCCGTCCCGTCCCGGCCAGGCCGCCAGCCGGTAGTCGCCCAGCGCCGACAGGCGCACGGTGTGGCCGTGGCGGTCCACCGGCAGCGCGGCCAGGGTCTCGCGGTCGGCGGCGGTGAGGGGGACGGCGAAGCCGGGGTGGGAACGGGAGGGGACGACCGCCGCGTTGGTCACCGAGCCGTCCAGCAGCCGGGCGCCGAACGTCTCTGCGGCCTGCCGGCGGGTGTCGCCGTGTTCGTCGCCGTCGTGGTCGGAGGGCTTGCCCGTGACGGTGCCGGCGTCGGTGCCGTGCTCCAGGCTCTGCGCGAAGCTCGGCCCGGTCTGCTCCAGTTGCTGGTCGAGCCGGCCGATGAGGAAGCCGTTCAGCTCGACGACCGCGGCCACGCCGACGGCGGCGCAGCCGGCGGCGAGCAGCACCACCAGGCCGAAGGTGAGCCGGGCCCGCAGCGTCCGCGGCCGGGGCAGCCGCCCCGCCCGCCGTGCTACCCGGGCGAGCCGCGCCCTCACCGGACGGCCGGCTTCAGCACGTAGCCCGCCCCACGCACCGTGTGGATCATGGGCTCGCGTCCCGCGTCCACCTTCTTGCGCAGGTAGGAGATGTACAGCTCCACGACGTGGGCCCGGCCGCCGAAGTCGTAGGACCAGACCCGGTCCAGGATCTGCGCCTTGCTGAGCACCCTGCGGGGGTTGCGCATCAGGAAGCGCAGCAGCTCGTACTCGGTCGGGGAGAGCTCGATCAGCTCCCCGGCCCGGGTGACCTCGCGCGCGTCCTCGTCCATGACCAGGTCGCCCACGGTCAGCCGGGGGCCGTCGTCCGGCTGCCGGGCCATCCCGGCGCGGCGCAGCAGCCCGCGCAGCCGGGCGACCACCTCCTCCAGGCTGAACGGCTTGGTCACGTAGTCGTCGCCGCCCGCGGTGATCCCGGCGATGCGGTCCTCCACGGCGTCCCGCGCCGTGAGGAAGAGCACGCAGACGTCCGGGCGTACGGCGTGCAGGTCCCGCAGCACGGCGAAGCCGTCGGTGTCCGGCAGCATCACGTCGAGCACGACGGCGTCGGGCCGCAGCTCACGGGCGCGGGCGACGGCGGTGGCGCCGTCACCGGCGGCTTCGACCTCCCAGCCCTGGTAGCGCAGGGCTCCGCAGAGCACCTCGGCGAGGTCGGGGTCGTCGTCGACGACCAGGACCCGGACAGAGGTGCCGTCGGGGCGGGTGAGCCGGGGAAGGCCGGGAGGGGCCGGGCGGGATGCGTTCATGGCCCTTCCAGCATCGCCGGTCGCCCGGCGGGGCGTTGCGTGAGGTGCCTCTGAGTTTTCTGTGAGTGACGGCCGAGCCCCCGTGCTCAGAGCTCTCTCAGAGGTTCGGCCCGCACAGTGGCGTCCTGGACCGGTGAAAGGACGTACGACAGATGACCACGGTGTACGAGCGACGGGCCGCACCGCCCGTCCCGGTGCTGCCCCGGCGCTCCCCGGCGGCTGCCGTGCCCGCGCTGCTGTGGGCCGGGGCCGCCGCGGTGGTCGGCCTGTGGTGGCACGGCACCCCCTCCGTCGTCGGCTCGGCGGGCGTGCTGACCGGCGCGGGACGCATCGCGGGGCTGCTGTGCGGATACGCCTGCGCGGTCCTCGTCGGGCTGATGGCCCGGGTGCCGCCGCTGGAGCGGAGGGTCGGCTCGGACCGGGTGGCCCGCTGGCACGCGATGGCCGGCCGGTACACGGTCTGCCTGCTGGTCGCGCACGCGGCGCTGATCGTTCTCGGTTATGCCGCCCAGGACCGGGCCTCGGTCCGGCACGAGGCGCTCTCGATCGTCCTGGGCTACCCGGAGATGCTGAAGGCCACCTTCGGCACGGTGATCCTCTTCGCCGTGGGCGTCACCTCGGCGCGCGCGGTCCGGCGCCGCACCAGTCACGAGTTCTGGTACTACGTGCACCTGCTCACCTACGCCGCCGTCTTCCTGGCCTTCGGGCACCAGTTGGCGCTGGGCGACCAGTTCAACGGCCACACCGTGGCCACGGCCGCCTGGTACGTGCTCTACCTCGGCGTCGCGGCTCTCGTGCTCTGGTTCCGGGTCCTGGCGCCGGTGCGGCTCAACCTGCGGCACCGGCTGCGGGTCGAGTCGGTGCACCCGGAGGCGCCCGGGGTGTACTCGGTGGTCGTGCGCGGCCACCGGCTGGACGAACTCGGCGCCCGGCCGGGGCAGTTCTTCCGCTGGCGGTTCCTCGCCGAGGGCATGGGGTGGACCTCCACGCCGTACTCCCTGTCGGCGCCGCCCCGCCCGGACCGCTTGCGCATCACCGTGAAGGCGCTCGGCGACCACAGCGCGGCCGTGCCACTGCTGCGGCCCGGCACCCGGGTGTGGGCGGAGGGCCCGTACGGCTCGCTGACCGCCGACCGGCGCACCGCGCACAAGTCGCTGCTGATCGCCGGCGGTGTCGGCATCACCCCGCTGCGGGCGCTGTTCGAGACGCTTCCCGGCGAGGTCACCCTGCTGTACCGGGCGCGCACGGCCCAGGACCTCGCCCTGGGCGGCGAACTGGAGGCGATCGCGCGGTGGCGCGGAGCCCGGGTGCTGTACGCGCTCAACGGCCCGGACGGGGAGCGCCCCGCCATCACCGTCGCGTCCCTGCGGGCGTCCGTCGCCGACCTGTCCGGGCACGACGTGTACCTCTGCGGTCCGCACGCCTTCGCGCAGGGCCTGTACGAGGTGCTGCGCGCCGCCGGAGTGCCGGACCGGCGCATCCACCACGAGTCCTTCGAGCTGTGAGGCCCCGTTGCACCCGTTGAAGAAGAACCGTCCGCTGCGCCGTGTCGTCCTGGCGAGCGCCGCCACCGTCTCCGGGCTGGTGATGCTGCTGTCGCTGAAGCCGCACACCCCGCCGGAGATCGCCGCGGCGCCCGCCCCGGCCGCGTCCGCCGGGGCCGGTGCCTCCGCGGGCTCCGGGAGCGGGTCCGGGAGCGGGTCCGGGAGCGGGTCCAGCGGCGGGTCCAGCGGCGGGTCCGGCAGCTCCAGCGGCACGAAGACCGTCACCGGCGAGACGGCACAGACCCGCTGGGGCCCGGTCCAGGTGCGGATCACGCTGAAGAACGGCCGGATCAGCGACGTGACCGCCGTCTCCTACCCCACGGACAACCCGCGGGACCAGGAGATCAACAGCTACGCCCTCCCCGAGCTGAGGCGGGAGGCCCTGGCCGCGCAGAGCGCGGACATCGACTCGGTCTCGGGAGCGACGTACACGAGCGACGGTTACCGCCGGTCGCTCCAGTCGGCTCTGGACTCCGCCGGGCTGTGAACACTCGGCACACGTGACACGTATGTGTGGGCGGCCAAGGGTCGAATCCCACGGAGGAACCGTGACCACCACGCTCGCAGGAGGCCGCGCCGCCCGGCGCCAGACGATGCGCCGCATCCGGCCGCGCCGCTCCCCCGCCGTCGTGCTGCTGCTGGCCGTCGGGGCGGGCGCGGCGGGCGTCGTCTGGCTGTGGTGGATGAACACCCCCTCCATCGCCGACACGAACGGGAAGATCCTGAACGCGGGGCGCATCACCGGCCTGCTCGCCGGCTACCTCATGGCGCTGGTCGTGCTCCAGATGGCGCGGGTGCCCGCCCTGGAGCGGCGGGTGGGCTCCGACCGGGTCGCCCGCTGGCACGCGATGAGCGGCCGGTACATGCTCTGCCTCGTCCTCGCGCACGTGTTCCTGACCATGTGGGGCTACGCGCTCCAGGCGGGCAGGTCGCTCGGCGACATCGTCCGGCAGACGACCGACTCGGTCGAGCAGCTGCCCGACATGGGCAAGGCGGCCATCGGCACCGGGCTGCTGCTGGTCATCGGGCTGGTCTCCGTCGGCCCGGTGCGCCGCCGGATGCCGTACGACACCTGGTACCACGTGCACCTTTTCACGTACGCGGCGGTGTTCCTGACGTTCTGGCACCAGATCACCACCGGTAACGACTTCGCCGTCGAACCGGTCGCCAAGACCTTCTGGTACGGGCTGTACGGTGCGGTGAGCGCGCTGGTCGTCTGGTACCGGGTCCTCACCCCGATCCGGCTGAACACCAAGCACCGGATGCGGGTCGAGGCGGTCGTCGAGGAGACCCCGGGAATCGTGTCGGTGCTGATCGGGGGCCGGAAGCTGCACCGGATGGGCGCGGAGGCCGGGCAGTTCTTCCGGTGGCGGTTCCTGGCGCCCGGCATGCGGTTCAGCTCCCACCCGTACTCGCTGTCGGCGGCGCCCCGCCCGGACCTGCTGCGCATCACCGTCAAGGCGATCGGCGACCACAGTGCCCGGCTGCGCGAACTCGAGCCCGGCACCCGGGTGTGGGCGGAGGGCCCGTACGGCGCGCTGACCGCGGCCCGGCGCAGCCGCGGCAAGGTGCTGCTGGTGGCGGGCGGTGTCGGCATCACTCCGATGCGGGCGCTGTTCGAGACGCTGCCCGGCGCGGCCGGTGACATCACCCTCCTCTACCGGGCCAACAGCACCCAGGACCTGGCCCTGTGGGGCGAGCTGGCGAAGATCGCCGACGAACGCGGCGCCCGGCTGATGTACGCGGTCAACAGCCCCGACGGCGAACGCCCCGACATCTCCGCCGAGTCCCTGCGGCGGAAGATCGCCGACATCGACCGCCACGACGTCTTCATGTGCGGCCCGCCCGGTTTCGCGCAGTCGGTGTACGAGGCACTGCGCGGCGCGGGGGTCCCCGCGCGCCGCATCCATCACGAGTCGTTCGAGATGTAGCGACGGGACGTCAGGAGCTCATAAGCGATGAGGAAGAGCCACCCCGTTCGGCGCGCGGTGCTCGCCGGCGCCGCCACCGTGTCCGGGATCGTGCTGCTGCTGTCGCTGAAGCCGGCCTCCGACCCGGCCTCCGCCTCGGCCGCCGGCGCGGCACCGCAGCAGACGGCGGCGGCACAGCCGTCGGCGGCCGCGCAGGAGTCGCCGCAAGGCGGCAGCGGCGCGCAGCGCACGGGCACCCGGACCGTCACCGGGGACGCGGCCCAGACGCAGTACGGCGCCGTCCAGGTCCGGCTGACGGTCAGCGACGGCAAGATCGTCAAGGCGGAGGCGGTGCAGGCGCCCAAGGGGGGTCTCAGCGACCAGAAGACCGCCATGGCGGTCCCGAAGCTCAACCAGGAGGCGGTCGCCGCGCAGAGCGCGGACATCGACGCGGTGTCCGGGGCGACCTACACCAGCGGCGGCTATCTGAAGTCGCTGCAGTCGGCTCTGGACCAGGTCCATGGGTGAGGCCGTGGCGGAGCCGGTGAACGCTCCCGCCGCGGTGCGTCACACGGAGGAGGTCATGGGGACGGTCTTCTCCTTCGACGTCCGCGGCGGGGAACCCGAGTCGGTCGGCGCGGCGCTGCGCGAGGCGGTCGCCGGGCTGCACCGGGCCGACAGGCGGTTCAGCACGTATCGCGAGGACAGCCAGGTCTCGCGGCTGGCCCGCGGTGAACTCACCGTGGAGGACTGCGATCCGGAGGTCGCCGAGGTGCTGGAGCTGGGCGCCGAGGCCGAGCGGGTCAGCGAGGGCTGGTTCAGCCTGCGCTACCGGGGGCGGCTGGATCCGACCGGCATCGTCAAGGGCTGGGCGGCCGAACGGGCGGCCCGGCGGATCGCGGCGGCGGGGGCGAGCGGGGTCAGCGTGAACGGCGGCGGGGACGTGCAGCTGCTGGGCTCCCCGGAGGCGCACCGGGCGTGGCGGGTGGGGGTGTCGGATCCGCTGCGCACGGGGGGTCTGGCGGCGGTGATCTCGGCGGCCGGCGCGCAGGAGCTGGCGGTGGCCACGTCCGGGACGGCCGAGCGGGGCGCCCATATCGTCGATCCGCGCACCGGCCGCTCGGCGGTGACCGACCTGGTGTCGGTCACCGTGGTCGCGCCACGGCTGACCTGGGCGGACTGCTGGGCGACGGCCGCGTTCGCGATGGGCTCGCGGGAGGGGCTGGCCTGGTTGCAGGCGCTGCCGGAGGTGGAGGCGCTGCTGATCACGGCGGGGGACGAGGTGCGGTGCACGGACGGGTTGGGCGGCTGGCTGGGGTGACGCACGCCCGCGGGCCCCGTGCGTGCGTCGGCCTGTCGCGCCGTCGTGCTGCGGGGTGGGTGGGGCGCTCACCGCGCGTGCGGGGTGCCTCCCCCAGAGGGGGTACCCCCAGCGCCCACCCGTGCCGCCTGGGGGCACCTCCCAGGCGTCAAGCACTGGGGGAGGCACGACTGCCCGCAGTTGGGTCGGCGCGACTGGCCACAGCTGGGTCGGCGCGATTGCCCGCAGCTCGGCTAGTGGCCGTTCTGGGCCAGGCGGAGCAAGTGGTCGGCCAGGGCCTGGCCGCCGGTCGGGTTGCGGCTGATGAGGAGCAGGGTGTCGTCGCCGGCGATGGTGCCCAGGATGTCGTGGAGCTCGGCCTGGTCGATCGCCGAGGCGAGGAACTGCGCCGCACCGGGAGGGGTGCGCAGGACGACGAGGTTGGCGGAGGCCTCCGCGGAGATCAGCAGCTCCTGGGAGAGCCGCCGCATCCGCTCCTCCTTCGCCGACTCCCCCAGCGGCGCGCGCGGCGTGCGGAAACCGCCCTCGCTGGGCACCGCGTAGATGAGGTCGCCGTCCGTGTTGCGGATCTTCACCGCGTTCAGCTCGTCCAGGTCCCTGGACAGGGTCGCCTGGGTGACGCTCAGCCCGTCGTCGGCGAGGAGCTTCGCCAACTGGCTCTGCGAGCGCACCGGTTGCCGGTTGAGGATGTCCACGATCCGGCGGTGGCGTGCGGTGCGGGTCTGCGGGACGGCGGGACCGGTGGCCCCGGCGTCGGCGTACCCGTTGTCCTGTGCCTGACTCATCGTCGTCTCATTCTCCGGATCGTCCGTCCCCGTCGGCCACGTCCAGGACGCCGGGCAGCGCCCGGAGGAAGGCGTCCGCCTCGTCGTCGCGGAGGTTCAGCGGCGGCATCAGCCGTACGACGTCCGGGGCGGGCGCGTTCACCAGGAACCCGGCCTCCTGGGCCGCCTGCTGCACCTGTGGCGCGTGCGGCCCGGTGAGCACGATACCCAGCAGCAGGCCGGCGCCCCGGACGCGGGAGACCAGCGGGTGGCCCAGGGACTCGATGCCGCCCCGCAGCTTCTCGCTCTGCCGCTTGACGTTCTCCAGCAGCCCCTCGTCCGCGATGGTGTCCAGGACGGCGAGCCCGGCGGCGCAGGCGACCGGGTTGCCGCCGAAGGTGGTGCCGTGGTGCCCGGGGTGGAGCAGTTCGGCGGCCCGGCCGAAGGCCACGGTGGCGCCGAGCGGCAGGCCGCCGCCCAGTTGCTTGGCGAGGGTGACGACATCGGGGAGCACGCCCTCGTGGGCCTGGTACTCGAACCAGGTCCCGGTGCGGCCGATGCCGGTCTGCACCTCGTCAAGGACCAGCAGGGCGCCGGTGGCGGCGGTGATCGCCCGGGCGGCCTTCAGATAGCCGGCCGGGGGCACCACCACCCCGTTCTCGCCCTGGACGGGCTCGATGATCACCAGGGCCGTCTCCTCGGTGACCGCGGCGGCGAGCGCTTGGGCGTCGCCGTACGGCACGTGGGTGACGTCGCCGGGCAGCGGCCGGAAGGGGTCCTGCTTGGCGGACTGGCCGGTGAGCGCGAGGGCGCCCATGGTGCGGCCGTGGAAGCCTCCGGTGGTGGCGACCATGTGCGTGCGCCCGGTGAGCCGGCCGATCTTGAAGGCGGCCTCGTTGGCCTCGGCGCCGGAGTTGCAGAAGAAGACCCGGCCCTCCCGGCCGAAGAGCGTCAGCAGCCGTTCGGCGAGGGCGACGGTGGGCTCGGCCATGAAGAAGTTGGAGATGTGGCCGAGCCTGCCGATCTGCCGGCTCACCGCCTCGACGATCGCCGGGTGGGCGTGACCGAGGGCGTTGGTGGCGATGCCGCCGACGAAGTCGTGGTACTCCCGGCCCTCGGCGTCCCACACCTTGACGCCCTCGCCGCGCACCAGCGGCATGCGCGGCGTGCCGTAGTTGTTCATGAGCGCGCCCTGCCACCGCGCGGTCAGCTCCTGGTTGCTCATGACTCCCCCTGTTCGTCCGGCACGACCATGGTGCCGATGCCCTCGTCGGTGAAGATCTCCAGCAGGATCGAGTGCTGGACCCGGCCGTCGATGACGCGGGCGGTGTGCACACCGTTGCGCACGGCGTGCAGACAGCCCTCCATCTTCGGCACCATGCCGGAGGACAGCTCCGGCAGCAGTTTCTCCAGTTGGGACGCGGTGAGGCGGCTGATCACCTCGTCGGAGTGCGGCCAGTCCTCGTAGAGGCCCTCGACGTCGGTGAGGACCATGAGGGTCTCGGCGCCCAGTGCCGCAGCGAGTGCCGCAGCCGCCGTATCAGCATTGACGTTGTAGACATGTCCGTCGTCCTGACTGCGGGCGATGGAGGAGACGACCGGGATGCGGCCGTCGGCGAGCAGCGCCTCGATGGCGCCCGTGTCGATGTCGGTGATCTCGCCCACCCGCCCGATGTCGACCGGCTCGCCGTCGATCTCCGGGGTGTGCTTGGTGGCGGTGATGGTGTGCGCGTCCTCGCCGGTGAGGCCGACGGCGAGCGGGCCGTGCTGGTTGAGCAGCCCGACCAGCTCGCGCTGCACCTGCCCGGCCAGCACCATCCGTACGACGTCCATGGCGTCCTCGGTGGTGACCCTGAGGCCCGCCTTGAACTCGCTGACGATGCCGTGCTTGTCGAGGGCGGCGCTGATCTGCGGGCCGCCGCCGTGGACCACGACCGGCTTGAGGCCGGCGTGCCGCAGGAAGACGACGTCCTGGGCGAAGGCGGACTTCAGTTCCTCGTTCACCATGGCGTTGCCGCCGAACTTGATGACGACGATCTTGCCGTGGTGCCGGGTCAGCCAGGGCAGCGCCTCGATGAGGATCTGGGCCTTCGGCAGGGCCGTGTGCTTGCGAGTGCTCATGAGGAGTAGGCGCTGTTCTCGTGGACGTAGTCGGCGGTCAGGTCGTTGGTCCAGATCGTCGCGGTCTCGGAGCCCGCGGCCAGGTCGGCGACGATGTGGACCTCGCGGTAGCGCATGTCGACCTTCTCGCGGTCCTCGCCGACGGAGCCGTTCTTGCAGACCCAGACGCCGTTGATGGCGACGTTCAGCCGGTCCGGCTCGAAGACGGCCCCGGTGGTGCCGATGGCCGAGAGGACGCGGCCCCAGTTGGGGTCCTCGCCGTGGATGGCGCACTTGAGGAGGTTGTTGCGGGCGATGGAGCGGCCCACCTCCACGGCGTCCTCCTCGCTCGCCGCGTTGATCACCTCGACCTTGATGTCCTTGGAGGCGCCCTCGGCGTCGCCGATGAGCTGCCGGCCGAGGTCGGCGCACACCTGGCGGACCGCCTCGGCGAACTCCTTGTACTCCGGGGTGATGCCGGAGGAGCCGGAGGAGAGCAGCAGCACGGTGTCGTTGGTGGACATGCAGCCGTCGGAGTCGACACGGTCGAAGGTGACCTTGGTGGCCGCGCGCAGGGCCCGGTCCAGGGTCTGGCCGTCGAGGTCGGCGTCGGTGGTGAGGACGACCAGCATGGTGGCCAGGCCCGGAGCGAGCATGCCCGCGCCCTTGGCCATGCCGCCGACGGTCCAGCCGTCCTTGGTGACCACGGACGTCTTGTGGACGGTGTCGGTGGTCTTGATGGCGATGGCGGCCTTCTCACCGCCGTGCTCGGAGAGCTGGGCGGCGGCCGTCCCGACGCCCGGCAGCAGCTTGTCCATCGGCAGCAGCACGCCGATCAGGCCGGTGGAGCAGACGGCGACCTCGATGGCACCCCGGCCGAGGACCTCCGCGGCCTTCTCGGCGGTGGCGTGGGTGTCCTGGAAGCCCTTGGGGCCGGTGCAGGCGTTGGCGCCGCCGGAGTTGAGCACCACGGCCGACACCTGGCCGCCCTTCATGACCTGCTCGGACCACAGCACCGGCGCGGCCTTGACGCGGTTGGAGGTGAAGACGCCCGCGGCGGCGCGACGGGGCCCGTTGTTGACCACGAGGGCCAGGTCCGGGTTGCCGTTCTCCTTGATCCCGGCGGCGATGCCCGCCGCCGTGAATCCCTTGGCTGCCGTGACGCTCACGGTGCGACTCCGATCGTGGAAAGTCCGGTGCTCTCGTCGAGCCCGAGGGCGATGTTCATGCTCTGCACGGCGCCGCCCGCGGTGCCCTTGGTCAGGTTGTCGAGGGCGCTGATCGCGATGACGCGGTGCGCGGCGGGGTCGTACGCCACCTGGATCTGGACGGCGTTGGAGCCGTACACGGAGGCGGTGGCGGGCCACTGGCCCTCCGGGAGGAGGTGGACGAAGGGCTCGTCGGCGTAGGCCTTCTCGTAGGCGGCGCGCACGGACTCGGCGGTGACGCCGTCGCGGGCCTTGGCGCTGCAGGTGGCGAGGATGCCGCGGGGCATCGGCGCGAGGGTGGGCGTGAAGGAGACGGTGACCGGCTCGCCCGCCGCCGCTCTGAGGTTCTGGATCATCTCGGGGGTGTGCCGGTGGCCGCCGCCGACGCCGTACGGCGACATGGAGCCCATGACCTCGGAGCCGAGCAGGTGGGGCTTGAGCGCCTTGCCCGCGCCGGAGGTGCCGGAGGCGGCGACGATCACGGCCTCGTTCTCGACGAGGGAGGCGGCGTAGGCCGGGACGAGGGCCAGGGAGGCGGCGGTGGGGTAGCAACCGGGCACCGCGATGCGCTTGGACCCCTCCAGCGCAGCGCGGCCACCCGGAAGTTCGGGGAGGCCGTAGGGCCAGGTGCCGGCGTGCGGGGAGCCGTAGAACCGCTCCCAGTCGGCCGCATCCTTCAGCCGGAAGTCGGCGGCCATGTCGATGACCAGGACGTCGGGGCCGAGCTGCTCGGCGACGGCCGCGGACTGGCCGTGCGGCAGCGCGAGGAAGACGACGTCGTGCCCGGCGAGTGCCTCGGGGGTGGTCTCGGCGAGCACCCGGTCGGCCAGCGGCAGCAGGTGCGGCTGGAGCGCGCCGAGCCGCCGGCCGGCGTTGGAGTTGCCGGTCAGGGCGCCGATCTCGACCTCGGGGTGCGCCAGCAGCAGACGCAGCGCTTCTCCGCCCGCGTATCCGCTCGCTCCGGCGACCGCCACACGTACAGCCATGGACCCTCCTCATCGATGGCATGACTATACGTATCGCTGCACGTTTATGCAATCTGCTATGCGATCTCCTCTGCGATCTCCGCCGCGGGGTCGGCCTTGGGCAGCATGATCCAGCGGGAGACCACGAAGGTCACCGGGATCGCGGCCGCGGAGGCGAGCAGGGGGGCGAACCGGCTGCCGGCGTGCAGCACGTCGACGATCACGTACACACCGGCCGTGGTGATCACGAAATTGGCGGCGTTCGTCAGCGGGAACAACAGGAATTTCCGCCAGGTCGGCCGGGTCCGGTAGGTGAATCGCGCGTTCAGGAAGAAGGAACCGGTCATGCTGAGCAGGAATGCGAGAACGTGCGCCAGGAGGTAGGGCAAACGCATGAGGAACAACAGGTAAAGACCGTAGTACGTGCCGGTGTTCACGACGCCGACCATGGCGAAGGTGGCGATCTGTCTCGGCATCGTGCGGGTCATGACAGTGGTCATCAGCGAATGAGGTCTTTCGTCCGTTCCACGTTGGTCGCCTTCACCAGGAAGTGCGGGCGTCCCTTGACCTCGTAGTAGATCCGGCCGGTGTACTCCCCGATGACGCCCAGCATCACCATCTGCACCCCCGCGAGCGCGGTGACTGCCGTGATGATGGTGACATAACCGGGGGTCTCCACGCCGTTGACGAGCGCGGCGCCCACGATCCACGCCGTGTAGAGCCCGGCACACGTCAGCAGGGCCATGCCGAGGTGGAGGGCGGCGCGCAGCGGCCTGTTGTTGAACGACAGCAGCCCGTCGAGCCCGTAGTTGAGCAGGGACTTCAGGGTCCAGGAGCTGCGGCCGTGCTCGCGCACCGCGTTCTCGTACTCGAAGGTCGTACTGGGGAACCCGACCCACGCGAACAGGCCCTTGGAGAAGCGGTTGTACTCGGTCAGGGCCAGCACCGCGTCCACCACGCGCCGCGACAGCAGCCGGAAGTCGCCCACGCCGTCGACGAGTTCGACGTCGACGAGCCGGTTGACCAGCCGGTAGTACAGACGGGCGGTGAGGGTGCGGGTGAACCGGTCGCCGCGCCTGCTGCGCCGAGCGAGGACCTGGTCGTAGCCCTGGCCGCGCAGCTCGACCATGCGTCCGATCAGCTCCGGCGGGTGCTGGAGGTCGGCGTCCATGACCACCACCGAGTCGCCGGAGGCGTGCCGCAGGCCGGCGAGCAGGGCGGCCTCCTTGCCGAAGTTGCGGCTGAAGGAGACATAGCGGACGCGCGGGTCGCGGTCGGCGAGCTGTTCCAGGAGGGTGAGCGTCCGGTCGCGGCTGCCGTCGTCGACGTAGACGAACTCCATGTCGTGGCCGAGCGGCAGCAGGTCGTCGGCGACCTTCTGCACGGCGGCGTGGAAGCGTTCGATGACGTCTTCCTCGTTGTAGCAGGGGGCGACGATCGAGATGAGCATGGTTCTTCTCTCCGGGGGGCGCGGTCAGAGGGCGCTGGTGGTGCGCTCGCGCGGTCGTGTGGTGGTGCGGAGCGCGGGGCGGTGTGGGGCCCGCCGTCCGCGGACGGCGGTGACGGTGCCGAGCAGGACGAGGGTCAGAAGCGAGACGCCCCCGACGGCCGCGCCCAGCCGCAGGCCGGGCGGGTGGAAGGTGCAGGTCACGCTGGTCGCGGAGCCGTCCAGGGGGACGGCGATCAGGCCGTAGTACGTCTCGGCGGGTGCGGCCGGGGCGCCGCCCGCGGCGCACCGCCAGCCGGCGATCCGGGGGGCGGCGAGGACGGCGGTGCCCTTGCTGCCGGCCGGGAGCCGGGCCCGTACGGTGCCGCCGTCGACGGTCACCTCGGTGGCGCCGGTGGTCTTGAGCCGCTGGACGGCGGTGTGCAGCCGCTCGGTGTCCAGGCAGCCGACCGCGCCGTCCGGGACACTGCCGGCCCGGGTGGGCGACAGCTCGATCCGTACCCGGCCGGACGGCGGGGCCGTGCCGAGCCGCTGCATGGCGGCGATCTTGGCGGCGTCGGCGGTGAACCGTCCGGTCGGCGGGTGGGCCGGGGTTTCGGTGAGACGGGCGGTGCCCGAGAAGTGCGGCGCCCAGAGGTAGACCTCGCTCCCGGCCGGGCACTGGGCCCCGATCGTCGGCCGGTGTGCGGCGGCTGCCTTGGTGCGGGGTGCCTCGATCACCGCGCCCGGCCGGTCCCCGGCCGAACGGGCGGGCTGCCCGCCGTCGCCGGTGCGCACGGTCAGCGGGGGGACGGTGTAGACGCGGGTGCCCAGCAGCAGTTCCTGGTTGCGGTAGGGCGACGGTCCGAAGGCCGAGACGCCGGTGCGGGCGGAGGGCGTGGTGGACGGCCGGACGGTGACCAGGGGCGGTACGTCCTGCCGGGACACGGTCACCGGGCCGCGGTCGCGGGGGTTCCACCTCTGGTGCTGGTCCGGCGGGGAGTGCACCCGGGCGCCCACGGCGAAGATCGCGTCGGTGACGGCGTTGTCCAGGCTCTGTACGTTCCGGCCGCGCGAGGTCCAGCCGTCGCCGAGGGCGGTGAGGGTGCGGCTGAGGACGTCGGCGGTGAGGCTGCTGTAGTACTGGGCGCCTTCGCCGCCCACCACCATCGGATCGTTGCCGACGGTCTGCTCCCGGCCGGGGTCGGTGCGGTAGGCGGGCCAGCCGTCGGCCTTGGCTATCGCCTCCGACTGACGCTGCTGCCGGCTCCCCCAGGGCGCGTAGTCGTCCAGGCGGTCCAGCCGCAGCCGGGTGGCCACGGCGGAGGTGGCGGTGGCCTCGCCGAGCTGGGCGCCGACCAGGAGCGCGACGGCGAGCCCGGCGAGCGCGGTGCGGCGGCGCGCGGGCGCACCGCCCGCTGCGGCGCCCGCCTGGGCGGCGCAGCCATCCCCTGTGGCGAGGCCATCCCCTGTGCCGGGGCCTCTCCCTGTGGCGAGGCCATCCCCTGCGCCGGGACCTCTCCCCGTGGCGAGGCCATCCCCTGCGCCGGGACCTCTCCCTGTGGCGAGGCCTTCCCCTGCGGCGGGACCGCCCTCGGCGGCCTGTGCTGTGGGCGCGGCGGGGCCTGCGGGCGCGGCGGGCCGGACGGCTTCCGCGCGGCGCAGCAGGAGCAGTCCGCCGAGCACTCCGGCGGCGGCGACGAGCAGCACCGGCCAGGCGTAGGAGTGCACCAGGCCGCTCCGGCTCGCGGCGGCCGCGATCAGCGCCAGCAGCGCGGCGGAGGCGCCCAGCGCGCGCCGGTCGGGCACGCCGTAGGACAGCGTGTGCCAGGCCGCGATCACCAGCAGCGCGCACAGCACGAACGCCTGCCGGTACGGGCTGCCGTTGGGGGTGGCGAAGGCGTGCCAGGCCAGATGGGTCGGCGTCCACTGCATCGACAGCGTGACGGCGGCCACCAGCAGGCTCCACCCGGCGCGCACCCGTACGGGGGCCGCCCGGTGGAAGGGCAGGGCGAGGGCCAGCAGCAGCGCGGTGGTGCCGACGAAGAGCGCCGGGCTGCCGAATCCGTACGTCGTCGGCAGCAGGCGGGCCAGCAGATCCTGTGGGGCGACCGGCGCGAAGTGTGTGACCCGGCCCGGGTAGGCGTGCTGGGTGCCGAAGTAGACGACCGTGACCAGCGGTGCGGCCAGGCCGACGCCCAGGGCTACGGTGACCGCGGCCCGGCCCGCCGCGGCGAGCGCCGGCCGGCGCGGAAGACCGGAGAGCCACAGCCGGAGCAGCAGGACCAGGCCGGCGCCGAGGGTGGCCATGTACGCGGTGTAGAAGTTGGCGATCCAGGCGAGCGCCACGATCAGCACGCCGAGCAGCCGGTGCCGTCCGGTGAGCGTCCATTCGCCGACCAGGCACAGCAGGGGCAGGGCGATGAGGCCGTCGAGCCACATCGGGTTGTAGGAGGCGTCGGCGAGCGACCAGCCGCACAGGGCGTAGGCGGCGCCCAGCAGCCCCGCCGCCCACCAGCGGCCGGGGCGCAGCCTGAGCAGCAGCCAGGCCATGGCGGCGCCGGCGCACGCCGTCTTCAAGGCGGTGACCACATAGACGGCGAGGTCGATCTCGTCCCTCGGGAACAGGGCGACGAGCAGGGCGAACGGGCTGCTCAGATACGTCCCGAGGTCGGGCAGGAAGCTGGAGCCGAACCCGGACTGCCAGTTGACGAGCAGACCGCCCTCGGCCCGGCCGTGCAGCAGGTCCCACAGGTGGGCGTGGAACGGCACGTACTGGTTGCCGAGGTCGTTGACCGCGCGGGTGCGCGGGCCGAAGGGATAGCTGCGGGCGACGGCGTCGGCCGCGCAGAACGCGGTGACGGTGATGGCCGCGGCGAGCAGCGCGGCGGCCCGTCGCGGTCTGCCGCGCAGGGTTGAGCGATCCATTCTCGGCGGGCCCCCGGGGATTCGTTGCGTGCAGCGCCTCTTGTGGGGACGTCACTCCCTGGGCACTTCCGTCCGACCGATTAGACCCGGGGTATTTCCCCGTGGTTGTGCCCCAGCCGGTGAACGGTGGACGAATGGTGAATGACGAATTCGCGTGGGGAACGTCGAAAGAATGCGGGACGCATTCCGTTCACCGAAGGGAGAACGGAATGCGTCCCGGAAATGATGCGAGGGTTAAGGATTCGGGGCTACTTCTGCTTGATCCGCAGGAAGGTGACGGAGTTCGCCGGGAAGGTGTACGTGAAGCGGGCGGCGACGCCGGTGACGGTGGAGGTGACCGGTGCGACCGGCGTGGCGGTCTCGGTGTTGACGGCGTCGGGCGCGGCGGCCAGCGTGGTCGCCTCGGCCTTGGAGGCGACCCTCGCCCCGCCCAGGTCGATCGCCGTACGGGCGGCCGAGGACTGGGCGTTGACGACCTTGACGATCAGCTCACCGGTCCTCGCGTCCCGGGTGACGACCTGGCGGAACGGCTCGGCGGGCTTGTCGTCGGTGAAGCCGCCCCACTGCTGCCCGTCGAGGTAGAGGGTGACCTGGCGGCCGCGCACCTTGATGTCGATGTCGTAGGCGCGGCCGGTCTCGATGGAGCCCGGCTTGGCGATCAGCGTGGACTTGCCGCCGTCGACGGCCTGCTCGACCGCGGTCTGGGTGTTGTTCCAGCCGCCGAGGTTCCACCAGTAGTAGTTCCCGGTGTCCTTGACGCCGAAGGCGACGAGGAAGCCCTCCTTGCCGGCCTTCTTGGTGGCCTTCACGTGCAGGTCGTAGTCGTGCCAGGCGGGGTCGCCGGCCGAGACCATGGTGTTCTCGGCGGCGGTGTCGCTCTGGACGTAGGCGCCGTCCTGGACGCTCCAGCTGCCGGTGCCGGTGTGGGTCCACTGGGCGGCGCCGCCGGAGAAGTCGTCGCCGAGCAGGGTCGTCCCGTCGGCCGCGGTGACCTTCACGTCGTCGTAGGCGGCGCTGGTCGCCCAGGTGGACAGGCCCACGGCGCCCGTGATGGGCCCGCTGACGGCGGGTGTCGTGGTCGCCGTGCTGGGCACCACGCGGTCGCCGACGTTGTTCATGAACAGCTTCTGGACCTGGTAGTTCGCCGAGCCCCAGGAGGCGTGGTTGTTGAACCAGACCATGTCCGGGCGCCACTGGACGTAGTCCTCGTTGGCGAACAGCGGGGCGTAGGAGGCGAGCTGGACGACGTCCGCGTTGCGCTCCAGGCCGGTCATGTACGCGGCTTCCGCGAGACCGTTCTTGAAGGCGTTGCCCTGGGAGGCGTACTCGCCGAGGAAGACCTTCGGGCCGCCGCGGTCGTAGGAGTCGTAGCGGTCGTTGTTCTGGAGGAACCACTGCGGGCTGTTGTAGTAGTGCTCGTCGACCATGTCGACGCCGGCGTCGCGGTTGAGCTGCCAGGCGGTGTCGAAGGTGGTGCCGCTGTCGTCGGGACCGGAATTGGAGATCACGGTCATGTAGGGGTACTTGGCCTGGATGGCGGCGCGGAACCGGGTGAAGCGGGCGAAGAACTCCTTGGGCAGGTTCTCCTCGTTGCCGACCTCGATGTGGGTGAGGTGGAAGGGCTTGGGGTGGCCCATCCGGGCCCGCAGCCCGCCCCACTCGGAGGTGACCGGGCCGTTGGCGAACTCGACCAGGTCGAGGGTGTCCTGGATGTGCCGCTCGAGCAGGGCGTCGTCGTCGACGGCCTGGTTCTGGCCGCAGCCGGTCACCAGGGCGGGGACGACGGGCAGCGGCATGGCGCCGATGTCCTCGGCGAAGCGGAAGTACTCGTAGTAGCCGAGGCCGTAGGACTGGTTGTAGCCCCAGAAGTCGGCGTTGGTGGCGCGCTGCTCGACCGGGCCGACGGTGTCCTTCCACTGGTAGGAGCGCTTGCGCTGCCAGCCGGAGGCCTCGCTGTAGTCCTGCATGGAGCCGGTGTTGACCAGGCAGCCGCCGGGGAAGCGGACGAAGCCCGGGTGCAGCGCGGCGACCTTCTCGGCGAGGTCCTTGCGCAGGCCGTTCGGCTCGTGCCTGTAGGTGTCGCGGGGGAACAGCGACACCATGTCGAGGGCCGTGGCGGCGTCGGCGGCGACGGTGAGGCGGCCGGTGGTGCTGGTTCGGGTGGCGGTGAAGGTGGCCTTGTACTGGGCCCAGCCGTCCTTCCGCACGGCCACCCGGCGGGCGGTCGCGAGCGTGCCGCCGGAGTCCTGGAGGGTGACGGTGAGCGTGGTGCCGGCGTCGGCGCGGGCCCACACCGAGAAGTCGTACTTCTCGCCCTCCTGGACGGCGATGCCGGTGTTGTAGCCGGAGTTGGTGACCGACGAACCGGCGGCGAGCGAGAGGTAGTCGCGGTTGCGGTCGCCCAGGCGGCCGGAGTCGTTCACCACCTGGGCGGTGCCGTCGACCGTCCACGCGGTCAGCGGGGTGTACGACCGGTTGTCGTCGGTGGAGTACTCGAAGGACCGGTTCTGCACGAGTTCGGCGTACAGGCCGCCGTCGGCGGCGCGGTTGATGTCCTCGAAGAAGACGCCGTACATGGTCCTGCCGATCTCCGGGCCCTTGGCGGCCGGGTCGACGGTGATCGTGTAGTCGGGGGCGTCGGCGGCGTGCGCCGGGGCGGGGAGGGCGGTCGCGCCGAGCAGGAAAGCGCTTGCCGCGAGGCCGAGTCTCAGCCTCGTCCGGATGGTGCGTGACATGGATACTCCGCGGCTCTAGTCGTTCGAAATATCAGACATTGGTCAGCACTTCGAACGCACGATAGGGAAGCGGTATGAGCACGTCAATGGGGCGGGCGCGGCCCGACACGTAAGCTCGGGGCATGGACGGGCTGGTGCCGTATGTGATCGTGTCCGGCTTCTTCGCCGGGACGCTGGGGCTGCTCACCTGGTTCGCCCGCGCCATCCGGCGGCGGGGCGCGGCGGGCGGGGGTGTGGGTGCGGCGCTGGCCGCCTACGAGGAGGCCTTCCGCGCCACCAGTCACGCCGCGTATCAGGAGATCCGCGCGGAGGCCGAGCGGACGTCGCCGACCGAGTCCCCCGACGGGCCGAACCGCCGGGGCCGGAGGGCGCGATGACGGGCGACGGCTCCTGGCCCGTGGCCGACGTACTGGCGCATCTGGCCGGGAGGTGGCGCGTGGAGCGCGAGGTCCGGGACCTGGCGAGCGGTGACGTGGGGCACTTCGACGGGGTCACCGTCTTCAGCGCCCTGGCCGGCGGCGGGCTGCTGCACGAGGAGTCGGGGACCTTCACCTGGCGGGGCGTGTCCCGGCCCGCGACGCGGACGCTGCGGTTCCTGCCCGGGAGCGTGCCGGGGACGGCGGACGTCCGGTTCGCCGACGGGCGGCCCTTCCACTCGCTGGATCTGACGACGGGGCGGTACGTCGCCGAGCACCCGTGCGCGGCCGATCTCTACCGCGGCGAGTTCACCGTCCGGGACGCGGACCACTGGCGGTCGGTGTGGCGGGTCGGCGGTCCGGCCAAGGACCTGGTGCTCACCACCGGCTATGTGCGCGAGGGCTGAGCGCTGGCGCCGTCGAGGCGGAGGTTCCAGCGGCCGGAGCGGCCGCTGACGGTGGTCGCCGACAGCGGGCGGACGTCGATGTTCCAGTAGGTCGAGGGCGGGGCCTTCAGGGCGTAGACCAGGGCGGCGCGGATCACGGAGGGCTCGGCGACGGCGACGATCCGGCCGCTGTCCTCCACCGGCCTGGTGTCGAGCCAGCCGCCCACCCGGGCGATGAAGGCCAGCAGGGACTCCCCGCCGTGCGGGGTGGAGCGCGGGTCGGCGAGCCAGGCGTCCACCGACTGCGGCTCGCGGGCCATCGCCTCGCCCAGCGTCAGTCCGCGCCAGCGGCCCATGTCGCAGTCCCGCAGCGCGAGCTGGACCAGCGGGGCGTACCCCAGGGCATCGCCGGTGGCCCGGCTGCGCGGGGTCGGCGAGCAGTAGCGCAGCTCGGCCGCGGCCAGCGGCAGCAGCTCTCCGGCGACGCGCTGGACCTCGTCCCAGCCCGCCTGGTCCAGCGGCCGGTCGTCCTCGAACCGCTCCGCGAGCAGCGGTGAACTGCGTGCGGCGGCCACGAACGTCACCCTCAGTGGCATGCGGTGATGGTGATCCTCCTGTGTCAGCAGGTCAAGGGGCGACGGGTCCCGAGTTCTGCGGCCTGCGGGATCCGCTCAGTCGAAAAGATGCGCCATCCACTGGTCCGGCCGTTCCAGCGGACGGAAACCGAGCTTCTCGTAGACCCCGTGCGCGTCGTGCGTGGCGAGCATGACGCGCTTGAGATCGTACGGCCGCAGGTGTTCGCGTACGGCCCCCACGAGCGCCGTCCCGATGCCCTTGCCGCGGACCGCGCGGTCGACGTACACGTCGCACAGCCACCCGAAGGAGGCCAGGTCGGTCACCACCCGCGCATAGGCGACCTGGTGCCCGGAGACCACCTCGTACACCCCGAAGTTGAGCGACCCGGCGATGGCCCGTTCCTGCTTGTCGCGTGAGCGCCCGAGCGCCCAGTAGGCGTCGGTGGACAGCCAGCGGTGCACCCGCTCGACGTCGATGCGGGCGGGGTCGGCGGAGATCTCGTAGCCCTCGGCGAGGCTCGGCGTATCGGTCCTGGGCGTGTCGGTCATGCGCGAGAGATTCCCAGGTCACGGAAGCGGGCGTCGAGGGGTTTTCGCCGGGAGCACCTCGTCGCAGGCCACCCGCAGTCGGCGTACCCCCTCCGTGATGTCGGCCGTGCCGGCGACCGCCGCGAAGCTCAGGCGGAGGTGGGGGGCCGGGGGCTCGGCGCTGAAGTAGGGGCGGCCGGGGGTGAGGGCGACTCCCGCGCGCAGGCCGGCGGCGGTCAGGGCGGACTCTCCACCGGAGCCGAAGGCCCGGGAGGCGCCCCCGGTGCCGTCGGGCAGGCGCAGCCAGAGGTGGTATCCGCCGGACGGGACGTGCGGCAGGGCGAGTTCGGGCAGGTGCCGCGCGAGCGCGGCCGTCATGATGTCGCGGCGGACCTTCAACTCGGCCGACAGCGCCCGCAGATGGCGCGGCCAGGCCGGGGAGCCGACCAGCTCCAGGGCCGCCTCCTGGAGCGGCCGGGGGACGAAGAAGCTGTCCACGACCTGGATGGCGCGCAGGCGTTCCAGCACGGGTCCGCGTGCGGCGAGCGCGCTCACCCGGAAGCTGGGCGAGGTCGCCTTGGTCAGCGAGCCGACATGGACGACCACGCCGTCCGGGTCGTCGGCGGCCAGCGGCCGGGGCAGCGGGCCCGCGTCCGCGTGGGCGAGGCGGCGTACGAAGTCGTCCTCGATCACGAACGCGCCGGCCTCGCGGGCGATGCGCAGCACCTCGGTGCGCCGGTCGGCTGCCAGTACGGCGCCCGTGGGGTTCTGGAACAGGGGCTGGCAGACGAACACCCGGGCGCCGCTGGCCCGGAAGGCGTCCGCGAGCAGAGCGGGGCGTACGCCGTCGGGGTCGACGGGCACGGGGACGGGCCGCAGGCCGGCCGCGCGGGCGAGGGCGAGCATGCCCGGGTAGGTGGGCGACTCGACGAGGACGGGTGCGCCGGGCGGGGCGAGCGCGCGCAGGGCGGTGGCCAGCGCGGACTGGCCGCCGGCCGCGATCAGCACCTCGGCCGCGGTGACGCTTCCGCCGATCTCCCGCGCGAACCACTCGCGCAGCTCGGGCAGCCCCTCCAGCGGCGGCCTCCCCCAGGCTCCCGGCCGGCGTCCGGCCCGGGCCAGGGCCGCCGCCATGGCGCGCTCGGGCTGGAGGGAGGGGTGCGGATAGCCGCCGTTGAACTCCAGCACTCCGGGCGGCGGCGCGGCGAGCGAGACGGTGACCCCGGAGGCGTCCACGGTGCGCGGCACGAGGTCGGGGGCGCCGTCGGCGCTCAGCGCGACCTCCTGCCAGGAGGTGTCCCCGGCGGGGGTCTCCGTCGCGCGCGGCCGGGCGCGGAAGGCGCCGGCTCCGGGCCGGGTGACCACCAGGCCCTCGGCGGCGAGCTGGGCGAGGGCGCGCGAGACGGTCACCGGGCTCACCCGGAATTGCTCGACCAGTGCCCGGCTCGACGGGAGCTTTCCACCTGGTGGATAGCGGTCGAGGTCTCGTCGGAGCCGTTCTGCCAGTTCACCGACACTGCTACGCTGGTGCATGAGTACACAGAGTAGCGCTACTGTCCCGAGTCCGATAGCGGTCACCGCTCCCGGCGAGCGCCGCGGCTTCGGCACGGCACTGGCGGCGCTCGGCGTCGCCTCCTTCTCGCTCACGTTCCCGGCCACCGCCTGGGGGCTGGAGGGGTTCGGACCCTGGTCGCTGGTGGCCGTGCGCTGCGTGCTCGCCGCCGTGATCGCGGGCGGCGCCCTGCTCGTCCTGCGGGTGCCGCTGCCCGCGCGCCCGCACCGGCCCGGGCTGGTGGTGGTCGCCGCGGGCGTGGTCCTCGGTTTCCCGCTGCTCACCACGCTCGCCCTGCGGACCTCGACCACCGCGCACGCCGCGGTCGTCGTCGGCCTGCTGCCGCTCACCACGGCGCTGCTGTCGGCCCTGCGCATGGGGACGCGGCCGTCGCGGACGTTCTGGGCGGCGGCGCTGGCGGGGGCGGCTGCCGTGGTCGCCTTCACCGTGCAGCAGAGCGGCGGCGCCCTGACCGCCGCCGACGGGTATCTCTTCGCCGCCCTGCTGGTGTGCGCCGCCGGGTACACCGAGGGCGGCCGGCTGGCGCGGGTCATGCCCGGCTGGCAGGTGATCGGCTGGGCGCTGGTGCTGTGTCTGCCGGTGGCCGTGCCCGGTGCCGCGCTGGCGCTGGCGTACGAGCCGGTGCACCTGGGGTGGCACAGCGTGGCGGGGCTGCTGTGGGTGGCGGCCGGGTCGCAGTTCCTCGGGATGGTCGTCTGGTACCGGGGCATGGCGGCCGTGGGCATCCCGAAGGCCAGCCAGTTGCAGTTGGCCCAGCCCCTGCTCACACTGGTGTGGTCGGTGCTGCTGCTCGGCGAGCATCTGACGCCGGCCGCCCCGCTGACGGCCGTCGCCGTGCTCGTCTGCATCGCCGTCACCCAGCGGACGCGCGGCTGACCGACGCCACCGGTTCCGACCGCACACCGGCCCCGGCCGCTTCACCGGTTCCGGCCGCGCTCCGCGCCGTAGACTCGAAGCCGAGGACGCTGCTCCCGCATGTGGTGAGGAGGCCCCGCAGATGCGAGCAACCGTGGGCGACAAGCTCGTCCAGCACGGCCGAGTGGTCGGCCAGCACGACCAGGTCAGCGAGGTCGTGGAGGTCATGGGCCAGGAGGGCAATCCTCCGTACCGCGTCCGTTTCCCGGACGGGCACGAAGCCGTGATGTCACCGGGCCCCGACTGCCAGGTCCGGCACGAGGAGAAGAAGCAGAGGTCGAAGTAGCTCAGCGCGGGGGGCTCGCCGGCTGCCGGTAGTGGTCGGCGACCACCCGTGCCATCGCTCCGGACGGGTCCGCGGCGACGTCCTTCGCCGCGAAGAACACGTGCCCGCGCACCTGTGGGTGCTTCTCGGCCAGGGCGAGGTGGCGGGACAGTTCGTCCGGGTCCCGCCAGGCCGCGCCCTGCGTCGCGTCGCCCGCCTTGTACAGCGCCTCGCCCACGTACAGCTTCGTACGGCTGCCCCGCGCGACCTCGGCCCACCAGGGCACCAGCTTCGCGTAGTCGGCGGCCGACTGGCCGATGGACCAGTACAGCTGCGGGACGATGTAGTCGATCCAGCCCTCCCGGACCCAGGTGCGGGTGTCCGCGTACAGGTCGTCGTACGTCTCGACGCCCGCCTTGGTGTCCGAGCCGCGCCTGTCGGTCGAGGCGTTGCGCCACACCCCGAAGGGGCTGATCCCGAACTGGGTGCCGGGCCGCAGCCGCTGGATGCCGGCCGCCGTCTCGCGCACGAGGCGGTCGATGTTGTCGCGCCGCCAGGCGGCCCGGCTCGTGAAGGCGCCGCCGTGCCGGGCGTAGGCCGCGTCGTCGTCGAAGGACCGGCCGGCCACCGGGTAGGGGTAGAAGTAGTCGTCGAAGTGGACGCCGTCCACCGGATACCTCCGGACGGCGTCGAGCATCGCCCGCTGCACGAAGGCCCGGACCTCGGGCAGGCCCGGGTTGTAGTACAGCTTGCCGCCGTAGGGCACGACCCAGTCGGGGTGCTTGCGGCCCGGGTGGGAGGCCACCAGCCGGGACGGGTCGGCGTGCAGGGCCACGCGGTAGGGGTTGAACCAGGCGTGCAGCTTCAGGCCGCGGGCGTGCGCCTCCTTCACGGCCGTGCCGAGCGGGTCCCAGCCGGGGTCCTTGCCCTGGGTTCCGGTCAGCCACTGCGACCACGGCTCGTACGGCGAGGGCCACAGCGCGTCCGCGGTGGGGCGCACCTGGAAGATCACCGTGTTGAGCCGGCGGCGCACCGCCGCGTCGAGAAGGGCGGTCAGCTCTCCGCGCTGCCGGGCCACGCCGAGCCCGGTGCGCGAGGGCCAGTCGCGGTTCGTCACCGTCGCCAGCCACATGCCCCGCATCTCGGCGGCGGCCGTGCGTGGGCGGCGGGTGCGGGCGGCGCCCGGTGGCTGGGGTGCGGCCGGTGCCGCGGCGGTCGCCTGTGTGATCGCCAGGGTGGACAGGGCGGCGACGGTGAACGCCCGTCGCGTCACTCGGCTCATCCTGGGACTCCCCGTACGCCGTGGATCCGCGCCGTCACGGATCGTGTACCGGCTCAGCATGCACGACCCGGGCGATCGATCATCGCTGCGACAGGGGTAACGTGCACGATCGGAGCAGGCCCCGCTCACATGGACCGCCTGACTCACGCTGTGGATCAGCGCCGGCGAGCGCGCCCCAAGAGGTGCGCCGGTGTCGCGCATACAACGGAAAGGGACGATGTGACCGACATCGAACGCATCGGAGTGGTGGGCTGCGGCCAGATGGGCGCGGGGATCGCCGAGGTGTGCGCCCGGGCCGGTCTGGACGTGAAGGTCGCCGAGACCACCGGCGAGGCCCTGGAGTTCGGCCGTACCCGGCTGTTCAACTCCCTGGCCAAGGCTGCCGAGCGCGGCAAGATCACCGAGGAGGAGCGGGACGCGACGCAGGCGCGGCTGAGCTTCACCACCGACCTCGGCGAGTTCGCGGACCGCGATCTGGTGATCGAGGCCGTGGTGGAGAACGAGCAGGTCAAGACGGAGATCTTCCAGGTCCTGGACCAGGTGGTGACCCGGCCGGACGCCATCCTGGCCTCCAACACCTCCTCCATCCCGCTGGTGAAGCTGGCCGTCGCCACCGCGCGTCCGGACCAGGTCATCGGCATCCACTTCTTCAACCCGGCCCCGGTGCAGAAGCTCGTCGAGCTGATCCCGGCGCTCACGACCTCGGAGGGCACGCTGAGCCGGGCGCAGCTGTTCACCGAGAAGGTGCTCGGCAAGCACGCGATCCGTGCCCAGGACCGCTCCGGCTTCGTGGTCAACGCGCTGCTGATCCCCTACCTGCTCTCCGCGATCCGGATGTTCGAGTCGGGCATCGCCAGCCGCGAGGACATCGACAACGGCATGGAGCTGGGCTGCGCCCACCCCATGGGCCCGCTGAAGCTGTCGGACCTGATCGGCCTGGACACCGTCGCCTCGGTGGCGCAGAGCATGTACGACGAGTACAAGGAGCCGCTGTACGCCGCTCCCCCGCTGCTCCAGCGGATGGTCGACGCCGGCCGGCTGGGCCGCAAGAGCGGCTCGGGCTTCTACACCTACGGCTGACCCGGCTCCCCGGCCGACCCGGCCCACGCGCCGAAGGGCTGCCCCCCGTGCCCGGCACCGTACGACGGGATGCCGTCGACGGTGCCGGGCCCGCGTCATCCGAGCCTGAGGTGGTGCAGGAGCAGTAAGGCGGCCGCCATGTTCGCGGCCGGGACCTCGCCGCGGGCGACCATGTCGGGGACGAGCTTGAGCGGCACCCACTCGCGGCGGTCGGACTCGAAGTCGTCCACGGGGTGTCCGACGTACTCGCCCTCGTCCGACCAGTAGATGTGGTGCCGGGCGTCGGTGAGACCGTTGGACGGCTCCACGCTCAGGAGGTGGTGCAGGGGCCCCGGCCGCCAGCCGGTCTCCTCCTCCAGTTCCCGGGCCGCGGCGCGGGCGACGTCCTCGCCGTCCTCGACGACGCCCGCGGCCAGTTCCCATCCCCAGCTGTCGGTGATGAAGCGGTGGCGCCACAGCAGGAGCACCTCGTTGGCCTCGTTGACCACCGTGGCCACGGCGACGGGCCGCAGCCGTATCAGGAAGTGGTCGAGGTGCCGGCCGTCCGGCAGCTCGACATCCGCGAGGTTGACGGTGAACCAGCGGTTCGCATACACAGTTTGTTCGTTCTGTTTCGTCCACTGCACGGTTCTGCCACCTTCCGTCGGGTCAGTGGCAATATCGCAGCCGGAGCGGCCGGGCAGCAGGCGCACGGTGCGCCACTCACGGCGCACGGTTCATCACAGCGGCACGCGCAGCGCCCCGTCGATGAGTTCGGCCGCCTCGGCGGTGCCGGCACAGCCGCTGCGCACCAGGTGCTCGCGCACCGCCCGCAGCCTGTCCCGCAGCCGCTGCGACTCCATCCCCCGGGCCTGCTCGGCCATGCGCACGGCGGTGGCCACCGCCTTCTCGGCGTTGCCCCGGCGCAGCTCGATCGTGCTGAGCATGGCCAGCCGGTGCACCCGGCCGCGGTCGTGCGCCGGGTTGTCCACGGCGGCCGTGGCGTGCTCCTCGGCGGCGGCCAGCTCGCCGAGGCTGAGCAGCGCCTCCGCCACCTGCACATTGACCAGGCCCGGCTGGACATAGCCCGTCTCGTCGGGCTCGTATCCGCGCCGGATGCGTTCGGCGGCCGCCTCGGCACGCCGGATGCAGGACAGGGCGCTCGTGCCGTCGCCGAGGTGGGCGTACGCCTTGGCCTGCATCGCGTACAGGTCGGAGGCCAGCGCGGGCGTGATGTGCTTTCCGGCGGCGCGCAGCGCGGCCTCGGCGAACGCGACGGCCTGGCGGTGCTCCCGCATGAACAGCGACTGGTTGACGAGCAGCGCTATCACATAGGCGCCAAGTCCCCGGTCACCGCTGGCCTTGGCGAGCCTGAGCGCCTGGTGGAAGTAGCGCTGGGCCAGGCCGTGCGCGTCGGAGTCGTACGCGCAGATCCCCGCGATCGCCACCAACCCGCCGGTCGCCCGGTGCAGTTGACGGCCGGTGGCGTCGGTGTAGCCGCCACGCAGCAGGGGCGCCGCCTCGGCGTTGAGGAAACCCACGACGCGACTGCGGGTCGCCACGCCGCCGGCCTTGCGGTACATCTGCTCGTAGTGCGTACGGGCCGCGCGCAGCATCTCGATGTCGGCCGGGGTGACCCGGTGCCGGCCGCCCCGGGAGACGTCCACGTCCTCGGGCGGGTTCTCCCACTCCCACACCGGCATCACCGCGGGCGTCCCGGTCACGGCGGGGGCGCCCAGGACGTGCGGGCGCTGCTGCTCGTCGGAGCGCCACAGGGCGGTGGCCCGCTCGACGAAGCCGGACAGCGAGGTGCCGTGCGGCGCGGACGGCTCACCGGGCACGCCCAGACCGATGTCGTCGAGCGTGACCGGCCGGTGCAGCCGGGCGGCGAGCACCTCGCAGATCAGGTCGGGCACCTGGCCGCGCGGCCGCTGGCCGTTCAACCACCGCCCCACCGCCGTGTGTTCGTAGCGCAGTGCGAGTCCGCGTGCCCGTCCCGCCTGGTTGACGTGCGCCGCGAGACCCGCGTGCGACATCCCCGCCTCGTCCAGGATCGCGTCGAGCAGAGTGTTGGGCTGCATGTCCTGCCCCCCGGTGGATCGGTGCCGACAGCGTAGTGCGTTCGGATTCACACGGGGTGTGAACCAAGTGCCCGCATCCGCACCGTGCGCGCGCTGTCGCGGAGCGTGGGCAGCCGGTTGACTGAGATGCCTCGTCAAGAGGCCGGCCGGGCCGCCGGCTCCCCCTCGTACAGTGCGGCGGCCCGTATCCGCGCCGCCCGCTCCGCCGCCTGCCCGACACTCCGTGGCGGGGCGGGTGGCTCCGCCGGTTGTGCGGGGCGACTATGAGTTCGGGGCTTTCGGTTGTTTGTCGGCTGACGGCGAGTGGGGGTTGATCGCGCCCCGCGGCGGAGCCGCTATCGGTAGAGCCCCGCGCCCCTGCTGGTCGTCCCCTTGCTTGAAACGTGCCCGGCGTTATGGATCACCAGGACTGCTACGTCGTCTGCGGGGCGTTGGCCTGTGTGGTGCAGGAGTTCGACAAAGACTTCGCGCAGGACGGCCTGTGGGGGCAAGGGGCCCGCTCGGGTCGCCTCGGTCAGTACCGCCGGCAGGGGGAAGAAGCGGCCCCCCGGGTTCCGGGCGTCCTCCACGCCGTCCGTGTAGAGGACCAGGGTCTCGCCCGGGAGCAGGGAGCCGGGGTTCTCGACGGGCAGGTCGGGGGGAAGGGGGAACGGGCCCAGGGGCGGGAGTGGATCGCTGCGGGAGACGGGCTCCGCCTCCGTGCCGTTCAGCCGGTACGGCCAGGGGTGGCCGCAGTTGAGGGTGTGCAGGGTGCCGTCGCCGGCGATCTGCAGGAGGAGCACGGTGACGAAGTGCTCGGCCGCCTCGGGGTCCGGTTCCCGGTCGCGGACGTGGCGGGCCAGTGCGCGGTCCAGGCGGCGCAGCACGCCCACGAGCTCCGGCTCGTCGTGGGCGGCCTCGCGGAAGGCGCCGAGCACGGCGGCGACGGTGCCGAGGGCGGCGAGGCCGTGGCCCCGGACGTCGCCGATCACGGCGCGTACGCCGTGCGCGGTGGCGATCACCTCGTACAGGTCGCCGCCGACGGCCGCGTCCCGGTCGGCGGGCAGCTGGGCCGCCGCCAGGTCCAGCCCGGCCACCCGCGGCGGCAGGGGCCGCAGCGGCACGCTCCGGGCGGAACCCACGGCGGTGCGGGCCTGCCGCAGTTCGCGCAGGAACGCGCGCCGGGCGTGCAGGACGAGGCCGGTGCCCACCGCCAGGAACGCGGCGCCCGGCCGCATCCGGCGCGGAGCCCCAGCCCTGATGCGGATCACGACGATGACCCCCAAACGGCGCCGACAGCGCGGACCGGCCCGGGCCCTGTCGTCACATTCCCGTGGTCCGCCCGCCGGCAGGCGGGAATCTGACGACAGGGCCTGAAGGCCGGTTGCGATTCTGTCGAGCGCACGGGTCGTCGGGGCGGGATCGCCTTCAGTTCTCACCCGAACGAGTGAGCGCCCTCCGAGCGTGCATTTATGCAGGTCACAGCGGAGGGGCGGGCCCGGCGTACCGGACCCGCCCCTCGGTGACGCGGCCTCAGCCGCGCAGGACCGCCCCGGTCCGCTCGGCGGCCAGGGCCACCGCGGCGTCCCGGGCGGCCGACGCCTCGTCGACCGTCAGCGTGCGGTCGGGGGCGCGGAAGCGCAGCGCGTACGCCAGCGACTTGCGGCCCTCGCCGAGCTGTTCGGCGTTCTCGTAGACGTCGAACAGGCGGATGGCCTCCAGGAGCTCACCGGCGCCCTCGCGCAGCGCGGCCTCGACCTCGGCGGCCGGGACCGGCTTGTCGACGACGAGGGCGACGTCCTGCGTGGCGACGGGGAACGAGGAGATCCGCGGCGCGCGCACGATCCCGTCCCCGGCCCCCTGGATCAGGTCGAGGTCGACCTCCATCGCGCAGGTGCGCTCGGGCAGGTGCATGGCCTTCACCACGCGCGGGTGCAGCTCACCGGCGTGGCCGACGAGCGTCCGCACGCCGTCCACCTCGGCGTACAGCGCGGCGCAGCGGCCGGGGTGCCACGGGGCGTGCTGGTCCGCCTGCACGCTCAGCTCCGTGCCGGCCTCGCGGGCCACCAGGCGCGCCGCCTCGATGGCGTCCGCCCAGTCGGTCGGACGGCCCTTGCCCCACCAGCCGGCCTGCTCGCGGGCGCCCGCGAGCACCACGGCGACCCGGCGCGGCTGGTGCGGCAGCGCGGTGTCGAGGGCGGCCAGCTCCTCGTCGGTGGGCCGGCGGTCGGCGGGCAGCCGGGCCGGGATCTCCTCCTGCCCGGTGGGCCGGAAGACCAGGCCGGTCTCGAACAGCGCCAGGTCGTGGCTGCCGCGTCCGTCGTTGCGGCGCAGCGCGCCGAGCAGCCCCGGCAGCAGCGTCGTCCGCAGGGACGGCTCCTCGTCGGAGAGCGGGTTGACGAGGGTGACCACGGTGCGGCGCGGGTCGTCGGCGTCCAGGCCGAGCTGGTCGAGCGCGGCCTCGCCGATGAACGGGTAGTTCAGCGCCTCGACGTATCCGGCGCCGGCCAGTGCCCGGCCGACGCGGCTGTGCAGCCGCTGCCGGTCGGTCAGGCCGTGTCCGGGCAGGGGCCGGGGCAGCGTGGAGGGCAGGTTCTCGTAGCCCTCCAGCCGGATGACCTCCTCCGCGAGGTCGTTCGGGTCGGTCAGGTCCGGCCGCCAGGACGGCACGGTGACGATCAGCTCGTCCTGGCCGTAGACGTCGCAGCCGATCTGCTGGAGCCGGCGTACGACGGTCTCGCGGCCGTAGGTGACGCCCGCGACCTTGTCGGGGTGGTCGGCCGGGATGGTGATGGTGCGCGGCGCGGAGGGCGCGACGATCTCGGTGACGCCCGCGTCGGCGGTACCGCCGGCGAGGAGGACCAGCAGGTCGACGGTGCGCTGCGCGGCGGCGGAGGCGGCCTGCGGGTCGACGCCCCGCTCGAAGCGGCGGGAGGCCTCCGAGGACATCTTGTGCCGGCGGGCGGTGCGCGCGACGGCGACCGGGTCGAAGTGGGCGGCCTCGATGACGACCTCGGTGGTGGTGCCCTCGGTGTCGTCGATCTCGGTGTGGGCGCCGCCCATGACACCGGCAAGGCCGATGGGGCCGCGCTCGTCGGTGATGACCAGGTCCTCGGTGGACAGCGTCCGGGCGACGCCGTCGAGGGTGGTGAGCTTCTCGCCGCGCTCGGCCCGGCGCACGCCGATCGCGCCCTGGATACGGCCTCGGTCGTAGGCGTGCAGCGGCTGGCCGAGCTCCAGCATCACGTAGTTGGTGATGTCCACGGCGAGCGAGATCGGGCGCATGCCCGCCTTCTGGAGCCGGCGCTTCAGCCAGATCGGGGACCGGGCCTCGGGGTCGAGGCCGGTCACCGTGCGGGCGGTGAAGCGGTCGCAGCCGAACGGGTCGGAGATCTGCACCGGGTGCCCGAAGGCGTTCGGCGCCGGTACGTCCAGCAGCGCCGGGTCGAGCAGCGGGCGGCCGTAGGCAATGGCGGCCTCGCGGGCGACGCCGCGCAGGGACAGGCAGTAGCCGCGGTCGGGCGTGACGGCGATGTCCAGGACCTCGTCGACCAGCTGGAGCAGCTCGATGGCGTCGGTGCCGACCTCGTGCTCGGGCGGCAGCACGATGATGCCGTGGCTGCCGTCGTCGCCCATGCCCAGCTCGTCGGCGGAGCAGATCATGCCGTGCGAGACCTTGCCGTAGGTCTTGCGGGCGGCGATCGCGAAGCCGCCGGGCAGCACGGCGCCGGGCAGCACCACGACGACCTTGTCGCCGACGGAGAAGTTGCGGGCGCCGCAGACGATCTCCTGCGGCTCACCGGTGCCGTTGGCCTGGCCGACGTCCACGGTGCAGAAGCGGATGGGCTTCTTGAAGCCCTCCAGCTCCTCGATGGTGAGCACCTGGCCGACGACCAGCGGCCCCTTGAGGTCGGCGCCGAGCTGTTCGACGGTCTCGACCTCGAGGCCGGCCGAAATGAGCTTGGCCTGGACGTCGCGCCCGGTCTCCGTCGCCGGCAGGTCGACGTACTCCCGCAGCCAAGAAAGCGGGACCCGCATCAGATCTCCATCCCGAACGGCCGGGTGAACCGGACGTCACCCTCGACCATGTCTCGCATGTCTTCGACGTTGTGGCGGAACATCAGCATCCGCTCGATGCCGAACCCGAAGGCGAAGCCGCTGTACTTCTCCGGGTCGACGCCGCAGGCGGTGAGCACCCGCGGGTTGACCATGCCGCAGCCGCCCAGCTCGATCCAGCCCTCGCTGGAGCAGGTGCGGCAGGGCCGGTCGGCGTCGCCGACGGACGCGCCCTTGCAGACGTAGCAGAGCATGTCCATCTCGGCGGACGGCTCGGTGAACGGGAAGTAGTTCGGGCGCAGCCGGGTCTTCATGTCGGCGCCGAAGAGCGACTGGACCATGTGGTCCAGGGTGCCCTTGAGGTCCGCCATGGTCAGGCCCTCGTCGACGGCGAGCAGCTCGATCTGGTGGAAGACCGGGGTGTGCGTGGCGTCGAGCTCGTCCGTGCGGTAGACGCGGCCGGGGCAGACCACGTAGACCGGCGGCTCGCGGTGGAGCAGGGAGCGGATCTGCACCGGCGAGGTGTGGGTGCGCAGCACGACGCCGCTGTCCTCGCCCTTGCCTCCCTCGACGAAGAACGTGTCCTGCATGGTGCGGGCCGGGTGGTCGGGCGCGATGTTGAGCGCGTCGAAGTTGAACCACTCGGCCTCGACCTCGGGGCCCTCGGCGATCTCGTAGCCCATGGACACGAAGACGTCCGCGACCCGCTCCATCATCGTGGTCAGCGGATGCCGGGCGCCGGCCGGTACGCGGTCGTAGGGCAGCGTGACGTCGACGGCCTCCTCGACCAGCACACGGGCGTCGCGCTCGGCCTCCAGTTCGGCCTGGCGGGCGGCGAGGGCCTTGTTCACCGCGCCGCGGGCCATGCCGACGCGTTTGCCGGCGTCGGCCTTGGCGTGCGGGGGCAGGGCGCCGATCTCGCGGTTGGCGAGGGCCAGCGGGGAGGCGGGGCCGGTGTGGGCGACCTTGGCCTCGTGGAGCGCGTCGAGGGAGTCCGCGGCGGCGAAGGCGGCGAGCGCCTCGTCCCGCATGCGCTCGATCTCTTCCGGTTTCAACGCCTCGACCTCGACAGGGTCGTACGACTTATTGGGTGCCGACATCTCTTCCCGTGCTTCCGATTGGCTGGCTGACGGTCCCCGTCACCGACTCGTGGACATTCCGTCTCCAGTGGTGGGACACAAAGGTGCCAAAGGCCGAGTCTAACGGGGCTGGGGAAAGCGGATGCGCCCGTGGGTCCTCGGCCGGGGTCAGAGCAGGTGTGCCGGGGTGCCCACGGGCAGGGTAAATCGGAACCGGGCGCCGCCGCCTGCGGCGCGGCCGACCGTGATCGTTCCGCCGTGGGCCTCGACGATGCCCTTGACGATGTAGAGCCCGAGGCCGGTGCCGCCGCGCTTGCTGCCCCGCCAGAAGCGGGTGAAGACGCGGTTCATGGACTCCTCCGGGATGCCGGGCCCCTCGTCGCTCACCGTGACCGACGTGGCCGTGTTCTCGATGTTATCGGTGTTCTCGGCGTTCTCCGTGTGCCGGGGGTCGTCCCCGTCGCGGGGGGACGACGCCGCTGTGATGTCAATGGTGACGGTTCCCTCGCCGTGCCGCACGGCATTTTCGATGAGATTGCTCAGCACCTGGTCGATCTTGTCGGGGTCGGCCCACAGTTCGGGCAGCGGCTGCTCCGTGCGGACCAGGAAGCGGTCGGCGGGCTGGCCGGCGGCAACGTAGGCCTGGACGTGCCGGCCGACCGCGGCTTTCATGTCGACGAGCTGGCGGCGCACCTCCAGTCGGCCGGAGTCGATGCGCGAGATGTCGAGCAGCTCGGCGATGAGCCGGGTGACACGGTCGGCGTCGGCGTCGACGGTCTCCAGCATCAGCCGCTTCTGGTCGTCGGTGAACCTCTCCCACTTGGCGAGCAGGGTGGCGGTGAAGCCCTTGACGGAGGTCAGCGGGGAGCGCAGCTCGTGCGCCACGGTGGCGATGAGCTCGGCGTGGCTGCGCTCGGTGCGGCGGCGGGCCTCGGTGTCCCGCAGCGAGACGACGACGCGGCGGACGGGGCCCGTGGGGCGGTCGCGGACGTACCGGGCCGAGACCAGGACCTCCCGGCCCCCGTGCAGCAGGAGGTTGCGCTCGGGCTGGCCCACGCGGATGGCGAGGCCGCCGTAGGGGTCGGTCAGCTGCCACCACCGGCGCCCTTCCAGGTCCTCCAGGGGCAGGGCCTTCTCCAGGCGCTGTCCGAGGGCTTCCTCGGCGGGGACGGCGGTGATGCGGGCGGCGGCGGCGTTGAAGCAGATCACCCGTCCGTGTGCGTCGGCGACGACCAGACCGTCGGGCAGGTCGTCGGGGTCGATGCCGAGTCGGGTGGGATCGCCGGTGCCGGGACCGGGTCCGGTGGGATCGCCGGTGCCGGGAACGGGTCCAGTGGGATCGCCGGTGCCGGGAACGGGTCCAGTGGGATCGCCGGTGCCGGGAACGGGTCCAGTGGGATCGCCGGTGCCGAGTCCGCCGGGATCACCGGCGCTCCGGGGCGCGGGCGGCCGGCGCGTCTCACGCCCGCCCGGTGCGCCGCTGGTGCCGACACTCATCCCCGTACCCCACCCTTCCCGCCTGTGGGCCCCCGAGCTGGTCAGCCTACTAGTTGTGCGTGACGGAGCGGCATCCTCCGGAGGCGCGCTGTGCACGGGCCGAGGCGTAGAGACATACGGCGGCGGCGGTCGCCAGGTTCAGGCTCTCGGCCTTTCCGTGGATCGGGACGCGGACGACGGCGTCGGCCAGGGCCCGGGTCTCCTCCGGCAGGCCCCAGGCCTCGTTGCCGAACACCCAGGCGGTGGGCCCGCCCATGGTGCCCTTGTCGAGCTCGTCGTCGAGGTCCTGCTCGCCCGCGCCGTCGGCGGCGACGATGCGCACCCCGGCGGCCTTCAGGCCCGCGACCGCCTGCTCGACGGGGACGCCCACGGCGACCGGCAGATGGAACAGCGAGCCGACGGAGGCGCGCACGGCCTTGGGGTTGTAGAGGTCCACGGAGGCGTCGGTGAGGACCACCGCGTCGGCTCCGGCGGCGTCGGCGCAGCGCAGCACGGTGCCCGCGTTGCCGGGGTCGCGTACGTGTGCGAGGACGGCGACGAGGCGGGGGCGGGTGGAGAGGACCTCGTCGAACGGCGTGTCGAGGAACCGGCAGATCCCGACGAGACCCTGCGGGGTGACGGTGGTGGAGATGTCCTCGATGACGTCCTCGGAGGCGAGGTGGACCCGGGCGCCCGCCCCGCGGGCCTCGCCCACGATGTCGGCGTACCGCTCCGCGGCCTCGAGGGTGGCGAACAGCTCGACGAGCGTCGCCGTCCCGTCCGCTCCCCGGTGCCCGGCCGCCTCTCGCACGGCCTGCGGCCCCTCCGCGAGGAACAGCCGGTCCTTGCCCCGGAAGTTCCGCCTGGCCAGCCGCCGGGCAGCGCTGACGCGGGCCGATCGGGGCGAAATGAGCTCGGGAGTAGCTGACGGCATCCTCTTCACCTCAGAAAACCTCTGTCCGCCGCGGCGGCGATCAACCACGACGGCGGAGTCCGGCGGTGCCGACTCGGCAGAACCGCACAACAAACGGACCCGCAGGCACAAAGCCCACGGGTCCGTACGTCACGTCGGCCTAAGGCCAGCGCGGCGTCACGCCGCCTTCGGCGCGTTGACGTCGCTCGGCAGGGCCTTCTGAGCGACCTCGACGAGCGCGGCGAACGCGTTCGCGTCGTTCACGGCCAGCTCGGCCAGGATCTTGCGGTCCACCTCGACGTTGGCGGCCTTCAGACCCTGGATGAAGCGGTTGTAGGTGATGCCGTTGGCGCGAGCGGCGGCGTTGATGCGCTGGATCCACAGCTGGCGGAAGTCACCCTTGCGCTTCTTGCGGTCGTTGTAGTTGTAGACCAGCGAGTGGGTGACCTGCTCCTTGGCCTTGCGGTACAGACGCGAGCGCTGACCGCGGTAGCCGGAGGCCTGCTCGAGGATCGCCCGGCGCTTCTTGTGGGCGTTGACTGCCCGCTTGACGCGTGCCACTTGATTAACTCCTTGTAGCGGGGTCGTGGTTGTCCTCACACGACCCGGAAACGAATGGGTCCCGGTCCCGACGTACGGCGCGGAGGGTCAGCTGTGCGCGGGGCTCAGCCGATCGGGCGCCGCCGCGTCACTTGCCGAGAAGCTTCTTGATCTTCTTGGCGTCGCCCGGGGCCATTTCGGCGTTGCCGGTGAGGCGACGCGTCAGACGGGACGACTTGTGCTCGAGCAGGTGGCGCTTGCCGGCGCGCTCACGGAGCACCTTGCCGGAGCCGGTGACCTTGAAGCGCTTGCTGGCACCGCTGTGCGACTTGTTCTTCGGCATAGCGCCGTTCTCTCCTCGTCGGTGGCGCTCCGGTGCCCGGTCACGAAAACCGGGCACGGTGGAGCGTCGCTCTCTGTTTTTGGTTACATCCAGGGACGCGTGTCCCGGGATCACGCCTCGGCAGGCTCCTCGGACGGCGCCTCCTGCGGGGAGGCCGCCGCGCCACGACCCTGACGCTCGGCCTTGCGGGCCTCCTGCGCCTGGCGGGCCTCGGCCATCGCCTCGGTCTTCTTCTTGTGCGGACCGAGAACCATGATCATGTTCCGGCCGTCCTGCTTCGGGTTCGACTCCACGAAACCGAGGTCCTGGACGTCCTCCGCGAGCCGCTGCAGCAGCCGGTAGCCCAGCTCGGGCCGGGACTGCTCGCGACCACGGAACATGATCGTGATCTTGACCTTGTCGCCCTGCTTGAGGAACCGGACGACATGACCCTTCTTGGTGTCGTAGTCGTGCGGGTCGATCTTCGGCCGGAGCTTCATCTCCTTGATGACCGTGTGCGCCTGGTTCTTGCGCGCCTCACGGGCCTTCATGGCCGACTCGTACTTGAACTTCCCGTAGTCCATGAGCTTGCACACGGGCGGACGGGCGTTCGCCGCGACCTCGACCAGGTCCAGGTCGTACTCCTGCGCAAGCTCCAGTGCCTTCGCGAGCGGCACGATGCCGACCTGCTCGCCACTGGGACCGACAAGTCGCACCTCGGGAACGCGAATCCGGTCGTTGATGCGGGGCTCGGCGCTGATGGATCCTCCTCGGTAGCACCACGCGACGGTCTGGCGGACAGCCGCGTACGTCTGTGTTCGTAAGACCTAACCGCGCCGAAGCGACAAAAATGCCCCGGACGATCACAGGCGGGGCTCCAAGCACAACCGGAGCACCGCCGCGATGGTCGCGGGGCGCGCTTCGGGCGACTCCATCGTCCGTACGGAACGATGGTGGCCGCCTGACCGGGTGACCCGCCGTCCCGGAGGACGGTCAGGTGGGAGATCGGAGCCTCCACTTGTGGGCCGAGCACGTGCGTGTCCGGCCGGTCGCACACCAGATTAGCAGGATCGCTTGACAAGGACTAATCGAGAAACCGTAATCCGGAACCGCATATCGTGTGGGGCATGAGTGAGACCCCTCCTGAGACCCCCGACTTCGACGCGATGACCCGGGACATCGCCGAGGTCCCCGCCGTCGAGGTGATCGTGACGGTCGCCGTCAACCTGATGAGCGCCGCCGCCGTGAAGCTCGGTCTGACCGAGGAGGGCGACAAGTACAAGGACCTGGACGAGGCCCGCAAGCTGATCACCGCGCTCGCCGGTCTGCTGGACGCGAGCACGACCGAGATCAGCTCCTTCCACGCGGCGCCGCTGCGCGACGGCCTGAAGTCGCTCCAGCTGGCCTTCCGCGAAGCCTCGGTCGTCCCGGACGAGCCGGGCCAGGGCCCGGGCGAGAAGTACACCGGGCCGGTCTACGGCTGATCCGCTTCCGAGCCGGTCCAGGACCGCCCCGCTTCCGGGCCGGTCCACGGCCGACCCCCTTCCGGCCCGCCCCGCCGCCCGGCGCGGCGGGCCGCTCCCTTCACTCCTTCACGTACAGGGGCTCGCCCGGTGGCGTCGTCCCGGCCGGCAGCAGCGCCAGGTCGAGACCGCGCACCAGGCGGGCCCTCAGCGTGTCGCTGGCGGCCAGCCGCTCGGCGACGGCGCGGGCGGCCTCGGCCGGGGCCGCGGCGGCGTCCGGGTCGAGCACCAGGGCGAGGGTGCCGTCGGCCTGTCCGGGGCCGAGATGGGCGCGGAGCACGGCCGGCTCGGCGGCCACCGCCTCCCGTACGGCCGCCACCACCGCCGGGTCGGCGAGCGGGTCGGCCGTGGTGCGGCCCTCGGCGAGCGCGAGCAGCGCGGGCCCGGTCAGCTCGAACGGCACCGGCCCGGCCAGGTCCAGCACCACCGTGTCCGCCTTCTCGTGCGCGGCGGCCTGAAGGGCCTGGTGCAGGGGTACGGCGACGGGGCGGGCCGCCGGGTCCCAGCGGGCCAGGGAGTCGGTGGAGGTGAAGGCGGGCAGGGCCGTGCGCCCGCCGGCCTTCAGGGTCGGCACGGCCATGTCGCTGGTCTTCTCGCGGCGCAGCCCCCGCTCGTCCTCCTCCACCTCGCCGAGGACGGCCACGACGGGGACGAGCAGCCGGGCGCCCTCGAGCGCCTCCAGGACGGGTCCCACGGCGGTGCGGTCCTCGGCCCAGGCGGCGAGCGCCGCGCTCAGCCGGGGGTCGGCGGAGCCGTCGTCGTCGGAGAAGCCGGGGTCGGGAATGTTCTTGTTCGCCACGGTCACGACCCTATCCGGGGCGGTGCACGGTCCGGTCCGGGACCCTTCACGGATTTCTCAGGGTCCGCTGACCCGTGTCTCACGCCGGTCTCACGGCGCGCACAGTCACCGCCAGAAGCATCCCGGTCATGGAGTTTCCGTCCGCCGGCGGCCGCCGGCGCCGCCCTGTCCGTCGCGCGCGCCCGTCCCGGCGCCGGCCGCTGCTCTGCGCCGCCCTGGTCTGTGTCACCGTCGTGGGCGGCACGGCGGCGGGCACCGCGTATGTGAGGGCCGGGGACTCCGCCGGGCCGGGCGCCGTAGGGTCGGCGGCGCCGGCGTCCGCGTCGGCATCCGCGTCGGCGTCCGCGTCGGCGTCGGCGTCGGCGAGCGGGAGGGCATCGGTGGAGAGCGCGACGGATCAGGCCGCGGACCGTACGGCGCTGCTGGCCGAGGCGATGAAGCCGGTGGCGCCGGCGGACGGTGCGACGGTGTCGGTGGCGGTGCTCGACCTCGGCTCCGGGCAGAGCGCCGGCTACGGCGACGGCACCTTCGACACGGCGAGCATCGTCAAGGTCGACATCCTGGCGGCCCTGCTGCTCCAGGCGCAGGACGCGGGACGGCGGCTGACCGCCCAGGAGAAGACGTACGCCACCGCGATGATCGAGGACAGCGACAACGACTCCGCCTCGGCGCTGTGGCGGGCCGTCGGTGAGGCGGACGGCCTGGACGCGGCCAACCGCCGCTTCGGGCTGGCGGACACCTCCGGCGGCGACGGCGCGCTGTGGGGGCTGACGCGGACCACGGCCGCCGACCAGCTCGCCCTGCTCCAGCAGGTGTTCGGCGACGACTCGGACTCCGCACTGAGCGCCGCCTCGCGCACGTACCTCCAGGGACTGATGGGGCGGATCGCCGAGGACCAGCGCTGGGGGGTGTCGGCGGCGGCGGACGGTTCCGCGTGGGCCCTGAAGAACGGCTGGCTGCCGCGCAGCACGACCGGGCTCTGGGTCGTCAACAGCATCGGCCGGGTGACGTCCGGCGGCGACGACTACCTGGTGGCCGCCCTGTCCCAGGGCAACGCCACGAAGGAGAAGGGCATCGCGCTGGTGGAGGGTGCGGCGCGGGCGGCGGTGTCGGTGTTCGCGGACGGAACCTGATTCCGCCGGCGGGGACTTTCGCGCCAGGTCGTCTCAGGGCCGGTAGCCGGCCGCGCCGTCGCCCGCGTCGTCTTCGCGGCGGGCGCGCCACAGGACGACCGCGACGACCAGCAGCACTCCCCCGACGCTGCCGGCGAGGGGCCCGGCCCAGCCGGAGGCGGTGTCGTCCGACTCGGCTGTGTCGGGGCCGGGACCGAAGTACCTCTCGCCGTACGCCGCCGCGTGCAGGCCGCCCTCCGGTTCGAGGCGGTCCGCTGCCTTCAGGGCGGCGACGGGGTCGACCATGCCGAAGCCGCGGGAGTCGTCACGGCCGCCGACGGGGGCGTTGCGGGCCGTGTCCTCCAGGAGCCTCTTGATCTGCGCGGGCGTCAGGCGGGGGTGGGCGGCCTTGATCAGGGCGGCGGCGCCGGAGACGAACGCGGAGGCCGCGCTCGTGCCCCAGCCCTCGTAGTACCGGTGGTCCGGGTCGGCGATGACGATGTCGACGCCGGGCGCGCTGACCGCGGCGTACCAGCGGCGGGTGGAGAAGTCGGCGCGGGTGCCGTAGCGGTCGACGGCGGTCGCGGCGATCACGCCCGGGTAGGCGGCCGGGTAGGAGATGTGGTCGCCCTTGTCGCCGCCGTTGCCGGCCGAGGCGACGACGACGGTGCCCTTGCTCAGCGCGTACTGCACGGCCTCGTCCTCGGCCGGCTCGGGGTGCGCGGAGTCGGAGTCGTCGCCGAGGGAGAGGTTGATGACGTCGGCGCCGTGGTCGGCGGCCCAGCGGATGCCGTCGGCGAGGGCGCTGCCCCGGGTGGTGCGGGCCTTGGCGCGGGCGGAGTCGCCGTCCTCCAGGATCACCCGGACGGGCAGGATCTTCGCCTCGGGGGCGATGCCCATGACGCCGTCGGCGTCGCCGGGACCGTGGCCGTGTCCGGCGATGATGCCGGCCATGGCGGTGCCGTGACGGGCCCAGGTACGGTCGCCGGGCCGGGCGCCGAAGCCGATGAAGTCCTTGGTGGGCAGGACGTTGCCGACGAGGTCGGGGTGGTCGCTCTCGACTCCGGTGTCCAGGACGGCGACGGTGACGCCCTTGCCCTTGGTGACCCGCCAGGCCTGCTGGGTGTGCATGGCGTCCAGTGCCCACTGCTGGGCGCGGATGCCGTCGGCGTGCGCGGCGGTGGCCGGGACGAGGGCGAGGGAGGCGGCCAGGAGGGCGCTCAGCGCGCCGCTCCTTCGGGTGATGACGGCTCTCACGAGGGTTTCTCCGTGTCCGTGGCCGAATCGACGTTTTTGCGCAGGGCGCGTTCGATGCGGTCGGCCAGGCCCTGGGCCTCGTTGCCCAGGCCGGCCTGGGCGGCGGCCGTGGTGGCGCCGGAGCGCATCGCGTCGGCGGCGGGCTGCGGGGAGTCGACGGTGCGGCCGTCGGCCCAGCCGGAGACGGCGTAGACGACCACGGGGGCCTCGGTCAGCACGGAGACGGTCCAGGACGCGCGCTGTTTGTCGCCGAAGGCGGCGGCAACGGTGTCCTTGGCGGCGTAGGGGCGGGGCATGAGGTCGGCGCGCCGGGCGAGGCCCTCGTTCGTGAACCGGGCGGCGAGGGACTTCATGGCGGGTGCGTCGGCCTTGGTGAACAGCAGCCCGACGGTGGTGACGTAGGTCTGGGTGGCGTCGGTGTAGGTGGCGCGGAGCAGGCGGGCGCAGCCGGCGGGGGCCAGGGCCTTGCGCAGCAGCGGGTCGAAGGCGTTCGCGCAGCCGCTGTCGGGTGCCACGGCGACGCGGGTCCAGGTGCGGTCGGCCCCGCCGGGACCGGCGCCGCGGCCCTCCACCGTGGGCGGGAACAGCTGGTCGACGGGGATGCTGTGCCACAGGCCTCCGGCCGTGGCGAACGCACCGGCCGCGCCGCCCTCCCCGGAGTCCCCGGTGAGCCAGCTCCCGGTGACGGCACCGCCGATGAGCCCGAGCCCGAGCACGAGGCACGCCGCCGCCACGGCGGTGCGCGCCCGCACCCGCCCGCCGAGCGCATGCCCGCGCCCGCGCTCGTCGTAGCCCTCGGGCTCCCCGAGCCGCACCTGGGCCCGCGCCGCGCCGGGCACGGCGGCGGGCCCCGCGAAGGCGCTCCACGACAGGGCGGGGTCGGGCGCCACGCGCGGGCCCGGCGGCACAGCGGCGGAGCGCACGGCAGCCGCCGGGGCCGCCGGTACCGCGACGCCGGGCGCCGGGGTGAGGCCGCGGTCCGGGGAGCCGGCGGGCGGGCCGCCGGTGACGAACGCGTCCGTGCCCGGGACGGCGGAGTCCCGTCGGAGGTCGCCGCCGGACGGCGCGGGCGGCGGCCCGGCTGCCGCGCCCGGCCGGCGGGCGGAGAGGGGGCGCAGACGCGCGGTCGTCTCCGACGGGGTCTCGGCGGGTACGGCGGTCCGCGGCGCGGCCGGCGACGGTCGGTGTCCGGGCGGCGACGGCACGGCACCGGGCACGTCCGGGTCCGGTGCCGTGCGCCCGGAGGCCGGCACCGCGCCGGGGCGGGCCCGGTCCTCACCGTCACCGGCGGCGAACGGTCCAGCGGCGGACGGTCCGGCGGCGGACGGTCCGGCGGCGGACGGGGTACGCGGCGCGCCCGGGAAGCCGTCCGGGGTCGGCTCCGAGCCGCGCGGCGGGCCGGTGAGACCGGCCCGAGCGCCGGCCTCGCCCGCGGCGGACTCCCGCCACCCACCCGAGCGGGGCCCGGCCGGACGGCCGATCCGTGGCGGCGCGTCGGGGAAACGGGCGGACGCGGCGGGCGGAGGCGGTGTCGTCGGGGCCGTGTCGCGCCGGGCCGGAGGCCCGAACGCCTGGAAGCGGGATCGGGCGTCCGCGGCGCGGGCGTCCCCGCCGACGCCGCCGGTGCGCGGAGGCGTGAGCCCGGAACCGGATACGGCGTCCTCGGGCACGCCCGGCCGGTGCCACGCGGCGCCCTGCCCCGCCGCACGCGGCTCACCACCCCGGCCCGCCGCCTCGACACCCGGCGAGACACCGGACACCGCCGAACCACCACCCCCGCCTACCACCGTCTCGTGCGCCGCCGAAGACGGGCGCGGGAAGTCGGAACCGGGCACGTCGGCCCGGTTCCACGCGGCGCCCTGCCCCGCCGGACGCGGCTCACCACCCCGGCCCACCGCCTCGACACCCGGCGACACACCGGACACCGCCGAACCGCCACCCCCGCCTACCACCGTCTCGTGCGCCGCCGAAGACGGGCGCGGGAAGTCGGAGCCGGATACGGCGTCCTCCGGCGCGCCCGCGCCCTGTCCGGTGCCGGTGCCGGTGCCGTCCGTCGCGCTCGTCGGCCGACCGCGTGGCCCCTCGGGCGGGCTCGCCGGGACGGCGGGGCGCGGTTCGCCGGGGGGTTGCGGGGCGCCGTCGGGAGGGGCGGACGGGCGTGGGGGTTTCGGGGGGCGCGGGGGGATCGGGGCGTGGCGCGCTTCCGTGCTCATGCACCCCCCGTTTCCTCGTGCCCGGGCCGTTCTCCCCGGCGCGGTCTTCCAAGTGGCCCCGCCCGGCGGCGACTCGTCGTCACCGGGCACGCATACCCGTACGAGCGAAGTGCCATCCCGGCTCAAGGGCGCGGCCGGGAGCGTTCCGCCGTTCCGGCGTACGTGCGCGTCACTCTACGGGCTGATCCCAGGGGGACGGGAACCAGTCCGCGGCCCCGGGGCATCTGCCCGGAACGTCCCCCTACCCTGCGGTAATCCTGTCTGGCAGGCTTCGTTCATGACCGCGCGCGCCGCCGACCGGGCCCGTTACGACCGGGCCACCGCCCACCTCGACGCCCCCGTCGCGATCGTCGACCTGGACGCCTTCGACGCCAACGCCGACGACCTCGTCCGCCGCGCCGCCGGCAAGCCCGTGCGGGTGGCCAGCAAGTCCGTGCGCTGCCGGACGCTGCTCGAACGCGTCCTCGCCAGGGACGGCTTCGCGGGCGTGATGTCGTTCACCCTCGCCGAGTCGCTGTGGCTGGCCCGCTCCGGGTTCGAGGACGTGCTGCTCGCCTATCCGTCCGCCGACCGGGCCGGCTTCGCCGAACTGGCCGCCGATCCCAAGCTCGCCGCCGCCGTCACGGTGATGATCGACGACCCGGCGCAGCTCGACCTCGTCGACGCCTCACGCGAGGGCGGACGCGAAGTCGTCCGGGTGTGCCTGGAGTTGGACACCTCGCTGAAGCTGCTCGGCGGACGGATCCGCGTCGGCGCGCGCCGCTCGCCGCTGCACTCCCCCGCCCAGGTCGCCGAGATGGCCCGTACGGTGGCCCGGCGGCCGGGGTTCCGGCTCGTGGGGATCATGGCGTACGAGGGTCATGTCGCGGGCGTCGGTGACGCGGTGGCCGGACGGCCGCTGCGCTCGCGCGCGATCCGGCTGATGCAGGCGGCCGCGCGCCGGGAACTGGCGGAGCGGCGGGCCGCGGTGGTGCGGGCGGTCCGGGCCGTGGCGCCGGAGCTGGAGTTCGTCAACGGCGGCGGCACGGGCAGTGTCCAGCACACCGCGGCGGAGGAGGCCGTCACCGAGATCGCCGCGGGCTCGGGGCTGTACGTCCCCCGCCTGTTCGACAACTACACGTCCTTCCGCGGCCGTCCGGCGGCGCTCTTCGCCCAGCCGGTCGTACGGCGCCCCGGGGTGGGGGTCGTCACGGTGCTCGGCGGCGGCTACCCGGCCTCGGGAGCGGCCGGCGCCGACCGGCTGCCGGTGCCGTATCTGCCGGAGGGACTGCGCTACGACCCCCAGGAGGGCCCCGGCGAGGTGCAGACCCCGCTGCTCGGCTCGCCCGCCGACGACCTGCTGATCGGCGACAAGGTGTGGTTCCGGCACGCCAAGGCGGGGGAGCTGTGCGAGCGGTTCGACACGCTGCACCTGGTCGAGGGCGACCGGGTCACGGCGACCGTGCCGACGTACCGGGGCGAGGGCCTCACGTTCCTGTGAGCGCCCCCGCCGGGCAGCCGGCCCTGCGGTTCAGCCCGCCGGGCCGATGCTGCTGCCGACGCCCCCGCCCGTGCCGGCGTCGCCGAGGGGCCGTATGCCCTTCCTGATCCTGTCGATGTCGGACAGGGGCGGCCCGTCCGGTCCCGCGTCGAAGACGAAGCGGACGACGACCGGCGCCTCGCTGCCCACGCTGGACGGGAAGGCCAGCGACTCGACATAGCCTCCGGGGCCCTGGGCGGTCCTGACCCGCCAGCGGACGAAGTACCCGGCGCGGCCCGCGACGGCGAGCTGACCGGAGGCGACGGCCCGGTGGGAGGTGATGCCCCCGTACAGGTGCTGCCCGGCCGCGTTCTCGTCGTACGCCAGGTCGGCCGCTTTCTCGATGTCCTGCTCCGCCAGGGCCTTGGGCGAGGTCCCATCGGTCGCGGTCCCCGTCAGTGTCAGGACCAGGCCGTGCCGGCACAGGCCGGTGCCGGCCGGGCAGTCGTAGGTGCCGTGCGTGGTCATGACGACCTTGTTGTCCGCGACGTACTGCGGCTTCTCCCAGCCGTCGGGCACCGGCAGTGTGATGCCGTTGAGCTGGTCGACGACGACGGACGGGTCACCGGTGGCGGTCGCGGACGGAGAAGCGGACGACGCCGACGGGGAGGTCGCGGCGGTGGACGGGCCGGCCGCCGTGGCGGAGGCGTCCGAGGGCGCCGTCCGCGCGCCGGTGCCGCCGCCGTCGTCGCGGCCGAGCACGACCGCTCCCGTGACGACGGCGGCGACCAGGACGGCCCCGGCGGTGGTCAGGGCCACCGCCTTGGCCCGGCTGGAGCCCCCGCCGGCGGGCGGCTGGGACGGCGTCGGCGGCTGGAGTGGCGTCGGCGGCTGGGGCTGGGGTGCCTCGGGGGCGCGCCGGTGGTCGGTCCAGGCCGTTCCGTCCCACCAGCGCTCCAGATGCGGGGCCGACGGATCGCGGTACCAGCCGGGCGGGGGTGTCATGCTCACCCCCGGAACTGTAGGAGGACCCGCCCTCGCCCGGCCACAGGGGCCTGCCTACAGCGGAGTGACGTACGCCCCCGCGATGCCCCCGTCCACCAGGAAGTCGGTGGCGTTGACGAAGGAGGAGTCGTCGCTGGCGAGGAAGGCGACGGCGGCGGCGATCTCCTCGGCCCGGGCGAACCGTCCGAGGGGGATGTGCACGAGCCGGCGGGCGGCCCGCTCCGGGTCCTTCGCGAACAGCTCCTGGAGGAGCGGGGTGTCGACCGGTCCGGGGCACAGCGCGTTGACCCTGATGCCCTCCCGTGCGAACTGGACGCCCAGTTCCCGGGACATGGCCAGCACGCCGCCCTTGGAGGCGGTGTACGAGATCTGCGAGGTGGCCGCGCCCATCCGGGCCACGAACGAGGCGGTGTTGATGATGGAGCCCCGGCGCTGGCGCCGCATGTACGGCAGGGCGGCCTTGCAGCACAGGTACACGGAGGTGAGGTTGACCTCCTGGACCCGTTTCCAGGCCTCCAGTCCCGTCTCCAGGATCGAGTCGTCGTCGGGCGGCGAGATGCCGGCGTTGTTGAAGGCGACGTCGACGCTGCCGTAGGTGTCGTACGCCGCCTGGAAGAGCGCCTCGACCTGGTCGGAGTCGGTGACGTCGACCTTGACGAAGAGCCCTCCGGTGTCCTCCGCGGCGGCCTTGCCGCGGGCCTCGTCGACGTCGGCGCAGACGACGTGCGCGCCCTCGGAGGCGAGCCGGCGCGCGGAGGCGAGGCCGATGCCGCTGCCGGCTCCGGTGACGACGGCGGTGCGGCCGGCCAGGCGGCGGCAGACGACGGCCTCGGTGTCGGGAATGGTTGCGCTCACTGTGCGGGACCCTCCGTGCTGATGAAGACGTTCTTGGCCTCGGTGAAGGCGGTCAGCGCGTCCGGGCCGAGTTCGCGGCCCACGCCGGACTGCTTGAAGCCGCCGAACGGGGTCCAGTAGCGGACGCTGGAGTGCGAGTTGACGGACAGGTTGCCGGCCCGCACCGCCTGGGAGACGCGCAGGGCGCGGCCGACGTCCCGGGTCCAGATGGAGCCGGAGAGGCCGTACGGGGTGTCGTTGGCCAGGCGGATCGCGTCCTGTTCGTCGGCGAAGGGCAGCAGGACGGCGACCGGGCCGAAGATCTCCTCGCGGGCCGCTTCCGAGTCGTGCCGCTCCCCGGTGAGGACGGTCGGCGGGAACCAGAAGCCCGGCCCGTCGGGTGCGCTGCCGCGCAGGGCGGAAGCGTCCTCGGGGACGTAGGACCGTACGCGGTCGACCTGCTGACGGGAGATCAGCGGCCCCATCCGGGTCCGCTCGTCGGCCGGGTCGCCCACCACCACGGCGGCCAGCGCCTTCGCGAGAAGCTCGCGGACCTCGTCGTACACCGGCTCCTGGACCAGGATCCTGGTGCGGGCGCAGCAGTCCTGGCCGGAGTTGTCGAGGAAGGAGAACGGGTCGACGGCGGCCCTCAGGTCGGCGTCGGCGAAGACGACGTTGGGGCTCTTGCCGCCGAGTTCGAGGGTGACCGGCTTGGTGTGCCGGGCGCAGCGCTCCATGACCTCGCGGCCGGTGCGGGTGGAGCCGGTGAAGACGATCTTCGCCACGTCGGGGTGGTCGACGAGGGCGCGTCCGGCGGTGTGGCCGTGGCCGGGCAGGACCTGGAAGATGTGCTCGGGCAGGCCTGCCTCGAGGGCCAGTTCGGCCAGCCGGAGCGCGGTGAGCGGGGTGGCCTCGGCGGGCTTGAGGACGACCGCGTTGCCGGCGGCGAGGGCCGGGAAGGAGCCCCAGCCGGCGATGGGCATCGGGAAGTTCCAGGGTGCGATGACGCCGACGACCCCGAGGGGTTCGAGGAAGGTGACGTCCCAGCCGCCGGGGACCGGGATCTGCCGGCCGAGGAGGCGTTCGGCGCCGCCGGCCGCGTACAGCAGCAGGTCGCGGGCGTTGCCGGCCTCCCAGCGGGCGTTGCCGAGCAGGTGCCCGGCCTCGCGGACCTCGAGTCGGGCCAGCTCCTCGAGGTGGGTGTCGACGACGTCGGCGAAGCGGCGCAGCAGCCGGGCCCGGTCGGCGGGTGCGGTGGTGGACCAGGCGCGCTGGGCGGCGACGGCCCGTTCGACGGCGCGGTGGACGTCGCCCGCGTCGGCGGCGGGGACGGTGGCGACCACCTCTTCGGTGGCCGGGTTCAGCACCTGGAGTGCGTGCGGGTCGGACAAGAAGGCCTCACATGCGTTCGAAGGAGCGGCGCAGCTCCCAGTCGGTGACGGCGGCGTCGAAGGCGTCCAGTTCGACGCGGGCCATGTTGCGGTAGTGCGCGACCACCTCGTCCCCGAAGGCCGCCTTGGCGAGGGGGCTGTTCTCCCACAGCTCGGCGGCCTCGCGCAGGGTGGTGGGGACGTGCTCGTAGTCGGCGGTGTAGGCGTTGCCGGGGCACGGGTCGGGCAGGGGCAGCTTCTGCTCCAGGCCGTGCAGGCCCGCCGCCACCAGTGCGGCGACGGCCAGGTGCGGGTTGACGTCGCCGCCGGGCAGGCGGTTCTCGAAGCGCAGGGAGCGGCCGTGGCCGACGACGCGGAGGGCGCAGGTGCGGTTGTCGTGCCCCCAGGCGACGGCGGTCGGCGCGAACGAGCCCGGCTGGAACCGCTTGTAGGAGTTGATGTTCGGGGCGTAGAGGAGGGAGAAGTCGCGCAGCGCGGCGAGCTGTCCGGCGAGGAAGTGCCGCATGAGGTCGGACATGCCGTCCCCGCCGCGTGCCGCCATGGCGTTGGCGCCGTCGGCGTCGGCGAGGGAGAGGTGGATGTGGCAGGAGTTGCCCTCCCGCTCGTTGTACTTGGCCATGAAGGTGATCGAGACGCCCTGCTGGGCGGCGATCTCCTTGGCGCCGGTCTTGTAGATCGCGTGCTGGTCGCAGGTGACGAGGGCCTCGTCGTAGCGGAAGGCGATCTCGTGCTGGCCGGGGTTGCACTCGCCCTTGGCGGACTCGACGGTGAGGCCGGCGCCGGCCATGTCGTTGCGCAGGCGGCGCAGCAGGGGCTCGATCCTGCCGGTGCCGAGGATGGAGTAGTCGACGTTGTACTGGTTGGCCGGGGTGAGCCCGCGGTAGCCGGCGTCCCAGGCCTGCTCGTAGGTGTCCTTGAAGACGATGAACTCCAGCTCGGTGCCGACCTGGGCGGTCAGGCCGTGCTCGGCGAGGCGGTCCAGCTGGCGGCGCAGGATCTGGCGGGGCGCGGCGGCGACCGGTGAGCCGTCGTTCCAGGCGAGGTCGGCGACGACCAGGGCGGTGCCCGGGTGCCAGGGGACGCGGCGCAGCGTGGACAGGTCCGGGCGCATGGCGAAGTCGCCGTAGCCGCGGTCCCAGGAGGACATGGCGTAGCCGTCGACGGTGTTCATGTCGGTGTCGACGGCGAGGAGGTAGTTGCAGCCCTCGGTGCCGTGGTGGAGGACCTCGTCGAGGAAGAACCGGGCGGCGAACCGCTTGCCCTGGAGCCGCCCCTGCATGTCGGGGAAGGCGAGGACCACCGTGTCGATCTCCCCGCATCCGACCAGGGCGTGCAGTTCCTCCACGGCGAGCGGGGGTGTGCGGTCTGCCACGGGCGAGCCTCCTTAAGGCTTCATCGACCGGCGCCGGGAGCCATAAGGTATTGCTGGGAACCATTGCCTGGGAAGGGGGCGCGACCGGATGGCGCGGGACACGGGCGCGAAAGGGCCGGGCGACCGGCTCACGGCGGTGCTGCGGCCGGTGCGGGCGGGCAACGGTTTCGAGGAGGCCCTGGAGCAGGTGCTCCAGGTGGTGCGGCTGGGCCTGGTGCCGGCCGGCGGGCGGCTGCCCGCGGAGCGGGAGCTGGCGGAGCGGCTGGGGATCAGCCGGGTGACGCTGCGCGAGGTGCTGAAGGTGCTCCAGGACCAGGGGCTGGTCCAGGCGCGGCGCGGGCGCTACGGCGGCACGTTCGTGCTGCCCCGTACGGACGCGGGCGGCGGCGACGAACTGCGGCGCCGGGTCGCCGATGTCGACATCGAGGACGTGCTGCGCTTCCGCGAGGTGCTGGAGGTCGGCGCGGCGGGGCTGTGCGCGGCGCAGGGGCTGGCCGGGGAGCGGGCACGGCGGCTGCGCGAGGCGCTGGAGCGCACGTACGACGCGCCGCTGGCGGACTACCGGCGGCTGGACACGCTGCTGCACCTGACGCTCGCCGAACTGTGCGGCTCGCCGAGCCTGGCCGCGCAGTACGCGGCGGTCCGGGCCACGGTGAACGACCTGCTGGACTGCATACCCCTGCTGGTGCGCAACCTCGAGCACTCGCAGCGCCAGCACATCGCGCTGGTGGAGGCGGTGCTGGAGGGGGACGCGGACGGGGCGCGGGAGATCACGCGCGAGCACTGCGCGGGCACGGCGGCGCTGCTGCGGGGCTTTCTGGCGTGACACAGGCGTCCGCAAAGGTATGGGCGCACACCTTTGCGGAGCACACCCCTACGGGTATGGGAGGACCGTATGACCGCAGGACGACCGCTGATCGGCATCAGCACCTATCTGGAGGCCGGTGCGCGCTGGGGTGTGTGGGAGCTGGACGCGGCGCTGCTGCCGGCCGGCTATCCACGGCTGGTGCAGCGGGCGGGCGGCCTCGCCGCGATGCTGCCGCCGGACGTGCCTGAGCGGGCGGCGTCGGCCGTGGCCCGGCTGGACGGGCTGGTGATCGCGGGCGGCCCGGACGTCGAGCCGGTGCGCTACGGCGCCGAGCCGGACCCCCGTACCGGACCGCCCGCCCGCGCCCGGGACGCCTGGGAACTCGCCCTGATCGAGGCCGCCCTGAGCGCGCGGGTGCCGCTGCTCGGCATCTGCCGGGGCATGCAGCTGCTGAACGTCGCCCTCGGCGGCACCCTGGTCCAGCACCTGGACGGGCACGCCGAGGTCGTCGGCGTCTTCGGCGGCCACCGGGTCACACCGGTCCCCGGCACCCGCTACGCCGCGGCCGTCCCGGAGGAGACGACCGTCCCGACCTACCACCACCAGGCCGTCGACCGCCTCGGCAAGGGCCTGATCGCCTCGGCCCACGCCCCGGACGGCACCGTCGAGGCCATCGAACCGCCGCCCACCGGCCACTGGGTGCTCGGCGTCCAGTGGCACCCGGAGATGGGCGAGGACCTCCGCGTGATGCACCACCTGATCACCGCGGCCACCGCTTCGTGAGACACGCGCCGACCGCGAGCGGACCCACCGCGCGAGCTGCGCCGACCAGCATCCGCCCGCACCGGTGGCCGATGCTCCCGCCCCGTTCGGCCGTCCGCCGCCTCAACGAGGGCCCCTCGCCTCGGTCCCCGCGCCGGACGGCAGCGTCGAGGCGCCCGCGCCGACCCACGTGCGGCGCGCGGCGGCCGGGCCCCTGAGGTGCCCACGCCCGAGCGCCCCGGTGCGCGAGTCACCCCGCGCCGGGGTCGCCCTTGCGCGAGTGCCCGAGCGCTGGGTGCTTCCTGCTCGAGTCACCCCGCACCCGAGCAGCCCCGTGCACGAGTCACCCCGCGCCGGAGTCGCCCCTGCGCGAGTCCCCGAACGCGGGCTGCCCCAGCGCAGTCCTCCGGGCGCGAGACACCCCGCACCCGAGCAGCCCCGTGCACGAGTCACCCCGCGCCGGAGTCGCCCTCACGCGAGTGCCCGAACGCGGGCTGCCCCAGCGCAGTCCTCCGGGCGCCAGTCACCCCGCACCCGAGCAGCCCCGTGCACGAGTCACCCCGCGCCGGAGTCGCCCTCACGCGAGTGCCCGAACGCGGGTTGCCCGAGCGCAGTGCTTCGGGCGCGAGTCACCCCGCGCCGGAGTCGCCCTCACGCGAGTGCCCGAACGCGGGTTGCCCGAGCGCAGTGCTTCGGGCGCGAGTCACGCCGTACCCGAGCGGCCCGTGCGCGAGTCACCCCATGCCGGAGTCGCCCGAGCCCGGGTGCCCGAGCGCGGGTTGCCCGAGCGCGGGTTGCCCGAGCGTGGGTTGCCCGGGTGCTGGGTGCTTCGTGGCCCGTCCGCTCAGCTGGTTTCCGAGCGGGTCAGGGAGAGGAGGTCGCGGGCCGGGCCCGCCGGGCGGTGGCCGGTGGGCCAGACGGCGCGCAGGTCGCGGCGCAGGGCCATGCCTTCCACCGGGATGGTCACCAGGCGCCGCAAGGAGAGTTCGTCGCCCACCGCCAGTTCGCTCAGGACCGCCGGTCCCGCCCCGCTCACCGCCGAGGCCTTCACCGCCGTCGTGGAGGACAGTTCGATCAGCGGGCGCGCCAGACCGCCCAGCGCCGCGTCCAGTACCTGCCGTGTCCCGGAGCCCGTCTCCCGAAGGATCAGCGGGGTCGAGGCGAGTTCCGCCGCGTCCAGCGGGCGCCGGCGGCGGGCCCAGGGGTGCGCCGGGGCGGTCACCACGATCAGCCGGTCGTGGGCGATGACCACCGAGTCCAGTCCGGCCGGCACCGTCAGTCCCTCCACGAAGCCGAGGTCCGCCTCGCCCGCCAGCAGCCGCTCGGCGACCATCGCCGAGTTCCCGGCGAGCAGCGAGACGGCCGTGTCCGGCCGGTGCGTCCGCAGCGCGATCAGCCAGCCGGGCAGCAGATACTCCGCGATCGTCATGCTCGCCGCCACCCGCAGGCGCGAGTCCCGCCGGTCCCGCAGGGCCTGGGTGCCCGCGTCGAAGGCCTCCGCCGCCTCCACGACCCGCCGCGCCCAGTCCGTCACCAGTGCGCCCGCGTCCGTCAGCCGTGAGCCGCGCGGCGAGCGGTCCACCAGCGCCAGCCCCAGCTGCCGCTCCATGGAGCGGATCCGGCTGCTCGCCGCCGGCTGGGTGATGCCCAGCTCCCGGGCCGCGCCGCCCAGGCTGCCCAGCCGGGCCACGGCCAGCAGCAGCTCCAGGGCGCCCAGATCCGGAACCCGGTGGGCCAGCGACACGGCCACGGACGGCCGCCCGTCTCCGTTCCCTGCGTTCACGCCCGCGTTCCTCATAAACCCAGCTTATGCCCCGATAGCGACAAACCCCCTGGTGGGGGCCCCGGACCTGCGAAAACCTCAACGCCATGGTCACCGCAGCCCATTCCCTGTCGTATTCCCTGTCGCGCCGATCGTCGACTGCCCGATCGTCGACTGCCCGGTCATCGTCCGTCCGGTCGCCGTCCCTCCGGTCACCGTCCCCTCGGCCGTCGTCCCCCCGGTCATCGTCCCTCCGGCCGTCCGTCCCGGCCGCGCCCCGGCCCCGTGTCCCCGCGCTCCGCCATCTCGGCCCCCACTGGTACGGCTCGGTCATGGGCACCGCCGCCGTCGGCACCGCGGGTGCCGCGCTGCCCGTCCACATACCGGGCCTGCGCACCGCGTGCACCGCCGTCTGGGCTCTGTCCCTGGTGCTGTTGGCGGTCCTGCTGACGGCCCGCGTGCTGCACTGGCGGCACCACCGCGACCAGGCCCGCGCCCATGTCCTGGACGCGACGGCGGCCCCGTTCTACGGCTGTCTGTCCATGGCGCTGCTGGCCGTCGGCGGCGGTGCGCAGTCCGCCGGCCGGGACTGGACCGGCACCCGCGCCGCGCTCGCCGTGGACACCGCGCTGTTCACGGCGGGGACCGTCGTCGGGCTCGCGGCCGCCGTGGCGGTGCCGTACCTCATGGTCGTGCACCATCGGATCGAGCCGCACCAGGCGACGCCGGTGTGGCTGCTGCCGGTCGTCGCGCCGATGGTGTCCGCCGCACTCGGCCCCGCCCTCGTGCGCCACCTGCCGGCCGGCCAGGCGCGAGAGACCCTGCTCCTGACGTGCGTGGCGATGTTCGGACTGAGTCTCTTGGCCACGCTCGCCCTGCTGCCGCTGATCCTCGGCCGGCTGATCGTCGCGGGACCGCTGCCGCTCGCGCTCACCCCGACGCTGTTCCTGGTCCTGGGCCCGCTCGGGCAGTCCACCACCGCCGTCGGCGCGTTCGCCGACACGGCCCGGGGCGTCGTACCGGCGCCCTACGACACCGGCTTCGCGGTGTTCGCGCTGCTCTACGGCGTTCCGGTGATGGGCTTCGCCGTGCTGTGGTTCGCCTTCGCCGCCGCGCAGGTGGTGCGGGCCGGCCGGCGGGGCATGGGCTTCGCGATGACCTGGTGGTCCTTCACCTTCCCGGTCGGCACCTGCGTGACCGGCGCCTCGGCTCTCGCCCGGCACACGCACCTCGCCGTGTACGACGCCCTCGCGGTCGCCCTGTACGCGGTCCTCGTCACCGCCTGGGCCGCCGCGGCCGTGCACACCGCCCGCGGACTGGTCAGCGGCTCGCTGCTCGCAGCGCCCGCGCCAGCACCCGAGGAGCCTCGGTCAGCGAGGGCCCGTACCACGTCAGGTGCCGCCCGCTGACCAGCGCGCACGGCACCCCGGGAAAGGCCTCCGGCCCGTCGTCGGCGGTGAAGCGGTACGGCTCGTCGGGCAGGACGACGACGTCCGGGGCCGCCGCCCGCAGTTCCTGAAGCGGGATGCGCGGGTAGCGCTCGGCGTGGTGGGCGTACAACTGGTCGACGCCGAGGCGGGCGAGGACGTCACCGGCGAAGGTGTCCCGGCCCAGTACCATCCACGGCCGGCGCCAGACCGGCACGATCGCGGTCGTACGGCGCTCGGCGCCGTCGTGCACCGGCGGCGCGGACCAGGCGGTCTCCGCCTCGTCCAGCCATCGCGGCCGGCCCGCCGCCCCGCAGGCCGTCAGGACCCGTGCCAGTTCCCGGAAGCCCTGCGGCACGTTACGCACCTCGGTCACCAGCACCTCGAGACCGGCCGCGCGCAGGGCCTCGAGGTCGGGTGCGCGGTTCTCCTCCTCGTTGGCGATCACCAGGTCGGGGGCGAGGGAGACGATCCGGTCGACGTCGGGGTTCTTGGTGCCGCCGACGCGGACCACGTGCAGGTCCGCCGGACGGACGCACCACCGGGTGGCGCCGATCAGCACGCCGGGCAGCGTCGCGGCGACCGCCTCGGTCAGCGAGGGCACCAGGGAGACGACCCTCACCGTGTCCGGTCCTGCACCGCCTCGATGTGCTCCGCCACCGCGACCACGATCACCCGGGTGTCGGGCACGGTCGCCCGCCAGCGGTGGCGGACCCCGCCGGTCAGGTACATGGTGTCGCCGCGCGCCAGCCGGTAGGCGCGGCCCTCCGCCTCTATCTCCACCGCGCCGTCGGCGACGTACATCAGCTCGTCGTTGCGGTGCTGGAACTCGCGGCCCGCGTCATGGTCGCCGGTGAACTCCGAGGCGTGCAGCTGATGATGGCCGCGCACCAGGGAGCGCACCCGGGGTTCGGGCTCCAGCTCGGGGACCTCGGTGACCTCGGCCCGTACGACGTCGACGCTGCACGCCGGGTCGGCCGCCGCCAGCAGTTCCACGGCGGTGGTGCGCAGGGCGTCGGCGACCTTCTCCAGGGAGCTCCTGCTGGGGCGGGCCCTGTCGTTCTCGACCTGGCTCAGGAAGGGCACCGACAGGCCGCTGCGCTCGGCCACGACGGCGAGGGTGAGGTCCAGCGCGCGGCGCCGCCGCCGTACGGCCGCGCCCACTCGAAGGGACTGCTCTTTGTGGTCGCCCATCGCTCCGGCTCCCTCCTTCGCTCGTCGTTCGGTTCGTCGTCCCGTTCGCCTTCGGCGGGCCCGGTCCGGATCCGGGTCCAGGTCCGGGCGCATTGCTCCTGATGACTTGTCTGCACCCTACGCATGTTCGGCAAACCGTTTCATGCGGCCGTCACATCCCCGTAAGACGGGAGGGCCGCGGACCTCATGGTTCGCGCCAGCGGTTCGGCCCCGCCGCGGGGCCGCCGTACGGCGCCCGGAGCGGATCGGCACCGGTGAGGTCTTCCGGGAGCCCACGGCCCCTCGAGCCCAGGGTAGGGGGATGGCTCTCCGTGGTTGTCCGGATTCCTACCGTGCACCGATCGAGGGGCGGACCCCTCCCACGGCGTCAGGACCGTGGAAGAGGCCCGCCCCTGTCAGGTGTACGACTCTCGGGCGTACGGCGCGACGGCGGCGGCTACCCGGCGGTCATCCGCTGCTCGACGTCCGGGTGCTGCTTCAGCCAGGCGTCGACCGCTTGGTCCTCGTGTCCCTGGCCGCGCTTGTTGATCTCGCTCTCCAGGCTGCCGAGCTCGTCCTCGCTCATCCTGAAGTTCTTGATCCACTGCGTGAGCCGCGGGTACCGCCCGGGGAAGTCGGCGCTGGAGATGGTGCGGATGGTGTTGCCCTCGCCGAAGAGCTTCTTGTCGTCCTTCAGCTTGGTGAGGTCGTAGCGGCTGTACGCCCAGTGCGGGGACCACAGCACGACGGCCACGGGCTGCTTCTTGGCGTACGCGCGCTTGAGCTCGGCGAGCATCGCGGGCGTGGAGCCGTCGACGACCTTGTACTCCTTGTCCAAACCGTAGCCGGGCAGGACCTTGGTCTTCAGCAGGTTCATCTCGCCGGTGCCCGGCTCGATGCCGATGATCTTCCCGCCGAAGAGGGAGGACTTGCCCTTGAGGTCCTGAAGGGACTTCACGTCCTTGACGTAGGAGGGCACCGCGATCTCCAGGGAGGTCGGCTGGTACCAGGTGCCCAGGTCCCTGAGCTTGTCCTTGCTCTTGTCCCAGTAGTTCTTCTGGGCGTACGGCAGCCAGGCGTCGAAGTTGAGGTCGATGTCCCCGCCGGCCAGGCCGGTGTAGACGGGGCCGACGTCCATCTGCTTCAGGTTCAGCCGGTAGCCGCGGCGCTCCAGGACGTGCTTCCACAGACGGGTGACGGCGATGTCCTCGTCCCACGGGAACCAGGCGACGTTCAGCGTGCGGGAGGCCTCGGCGGGCTTGCCGCCCGAGCCGCCGGGCAGCGGGGCCAGCTTGTCGACGAGACCGGGGTGGGACTTCATCCAGGTGCGCACGGCGTCCTGCTGCCGGCCCTTGCCCGCCTTGTTGATCTCGGCCTCCAGGCTGGTGAGCTGCTTCTCGTCCAGCTTGAAGTTCTTCAGCCAGGTGCCGACGACCGGGTTGTCGGCCGTGAAGCCCTTGCGGGCCAGCGTGTGCACGCCGTCGCCCTTGCCCCAGGCGCCCTTGGGGTCCTTCAGCTTCTTCAGGGAGTAGTCGTTGTACGCCCAGTGCGGCGACCAGAGCGTGACGACGATCGGTTCCTTCTTGCTGTAGGCGCGCTTGAGCTCGGCCAGCATCGCGGGCGTGGAGCTGTCGACGACCTTGTACTCCTTGTCCAGGCCGTAGTCCTTGAGGACCTTGCTCTTCAGCAGGGCCATCTCGCCGGCGCTGGACTCGATGCCGGTGATCTTCCCGCCGAACAGGGACGCCTTGCCCTTGAGGTCGTCGAGGGAGTCGACGCCCTTCATGTACGACGGCACGGACAGCTCCAGTGAGGTCGGTCCGTACCAGGAGCCGAGGTCGTCCAGCTGCTTGCCGTACTTCTTCCAGTACTGGGCGTGGGTGGTCGGCAGCCAGGAGTCGGTCTCGAAGTCGACACTGCCCTGGGCGAGCGAGGTGTACAGCGGACCGGCGTCGAACTGCCGGGCGTCCACCTGGTAGCCGCGCTGTTCGAGGATCTCCTTCCACAGGAAGGTGGAGGCGACGCCCTCGTCCCAGGGGATGTAGCCGATGGTGAGCTTCTTGCCCTTGCCGATGTCGTGGCCGTCGGCGGTGGCCGTGGAGCCGGAGCCCGAGCCGCCGAAGACGCCCATGCCGCCCGCGACCAGGCCCAGGACCACCACGCCGACGACGGCGATCTGCGGGCGCGGCCGGTAGGACCAGATCTTCAGGCCCTGGGCGGCCCGCGCCCTGGCGGCGGCGCGCCGGCCGAGGGGTGAGACCTGGGTGCCCAGGGCGCTGGTCATCCGGTCGAGGTAGATCGCGAGGATCACGATGGCCACGCCGGACTCTGAGCCGAGACCGACGTTGAGCTGGCCGATGGCCTCGTTGACGTCGCCGCCCAGGCCGCCGGTGCCGACCATGCCGGCGATCGCGGCCATGGACAGCCCGAGCATGATCACCTGGTTGACGCCGGCCATCACCGTGGGCAGGGCCAGCGGCAGCTGGACGCGCAGCAGGGTGTTGCGGGGCGTGGTGCCGAACGCCTCGGCCGCCTCGACCAGTTCCGCGTCGACCTGGCGGATGCCCAGCTCGGTCATGCGCACGCCCGGGGCGAGCGCGAAGATCAGGGTGGCGACGATGCCCGCGGAGGCGCCCGTGCCGAAGAACAGGATGGCCGGGATGAGGTAGATCATCGCGGGCAGCGTCTGCATGAAGTCCAGCACCGGCCGGACGACGGCGCTGACCCGGCTGGAGCGGGCCGCCCAGATGCCCACCGGCACCGAGATCACCAGGGCGATGATCGTGGCGACGAGCACGAGGGAGAGGGTCACCATCGCGTCCGACCACAGCTCCATCGAGTCGATGAAGGCGAAGCCCACGAAGGTGAGGACACCGGCGAACAGGCCGCGCAGCCACCAGGCGAGCACGGCGAGGATGCCGGCGAGCAGCAGCGGCTCGGGCGCCTGGAGGACGGCGTTGATGCCGTCGTAGGTGCCGGTGAAGACGGCCTTGAAGAAGTCGAAGAGCCAGGCCATGTGGTCGAGCAGCCAGTCGACCGCGGAGTTGACCCAGTCGCCGAGCGGGATCCTAGGCACGGGCCACCTCCTTCTCGCCGCCCGTTTCCCGTGGTGCGTCGCAGCTCACGGGTGCGGGGTCCGGTGCGTCGCCGAGGAAGCCGACGAGCCGCTGCCGGGGTACGACGCCGACGACGGCCCGGTGCTCGTCCAGGACGGCGACCGGGTGGGAGAGCCGGGCGCTGATCGCGCACAGCTCGGTGAACGGGGTGTCCGGCGTCGCGGTGTCGCAGGCGCAGTCCGCCTCGTCACCGCGCACGTCGCGGTCCATGACCGCCTCGGCGGTCAGCACGCGGGAACGGTCGACGTCCTGGGTGAAGGAGGCGACGTAGTCGTCGGCGGGGCGCAGCAGGATGTCCTCGGCGGTGCCGGTCTGCACGATCCGGCCGTCGCGCATGACGGCGATGCGGTCGCCCAGGCGCATGGCCTCGTTGAGGTCGTGGGTGATGAACACGATCGTCTTCTTCAGGGTGTGCTGAAGCTGGAGCAGCTGGTCCTGCATGTCGCGGCGGATCAGCGGGTCCAGCGCGCTGAAGGACTCGTCCATCAGCAGCAGGTCGGCGTCGGTGGCGAGCGCGCGGGCGAGGCCGACGCGCTGCTGCATGCCGCCGGAGAGCTCGTCCGGCCAGGACGACTCCCACCCGGCCAGGCCGCACAGGGCGAGCGCCTCGTCGGCGCGGCGTTCGCGCTCGGCGCGGGGCACGCCCTGCACTTCCAGGCCGTAGGCGGCGTTGTCCCGGACGCTGCGGTGCGGGAAGA